>JANTHJ010000001.1 GCA_024762475.1 Chromatiales bacterium
AGTCCACCTTGGTCTCGCTGGTGCTCGGCAGACTCAGGCTCACCGTGAAGGTCGCCGTCCCCGCTCCCTCGTTCACCGTCACATCGTCGATGCTGAATGCCGGCCCCTGGGAAACGGGGGGAGTGGGCGAGGTAGGCAGCCCGGGATTCTGACCCCCAAGGTCATCCGGAAACTCCTCCCGCTGGTCTCCAAAGGTCCCGGTCTCGAAGCCGCTCTCCGGGCGCACCTCTTCACCGGTACGGTTCACAATGGGAGCAGGCTGCGCGTCGTCATGGAGGACCGTACCGGCGCCCGCACCCGGACCGGCAGCGGTAGCTGCGGCAACCTCGGTCGGGTCGGCGCCTGCAAGAATAGCTTGCTGTACATCATCGACACTCGCGAGCTGGTCGGCCTTTTCGGCCTCGGTGTCGAATCCGTAGACCTCGGGGTCGAGGACGATACGGGAATCGAGGCCGATGGTGAGATCGGTACCGTCTCGCAGTTCGATCAACACTGCGCCCGGATCGCTGGTCTCTATCACCTCATTGGGGTAGACCAGATCGCCTACCGCGAGCACCCGCTCGGTGCCGTTCTCGGCCCGCGCTATGACCAGACCCTCGACCAGCTTCACATAGCCGATGGAGTTCGCGTTTCCAGTGGTACCGTTCGCCATTCGTTCGCTTCCCGTTGTGGTGGCTTCCATCCGCCGTCTTCATCGGCAGACAGGCCGGGGCCTTGAAACCTTGAGAAGGTTTCTTCCCATAGTGTTGTAAATAGTAGAAATTCCACCGCGACCACGGTATTGGACCTTGGTACTAGAAATAGGACTCTAAGGCAGCATTTGGCCTGAATCCTGACGGTTTCAGACCTGGTCCTTCAACAGCATGGCCAGCTGTAGGCGGTCACGGGTCTCGGTCTTCTTGAAGACCGACCCGAGGTGGGCCTTGACGGTCCGCTCGGTGACGCCCAGCTCGCGCGCGATGATCTTGTTGCTCTTGCCCTGGACGAGCCGATAGGCGATATCCCGCTCGCGGGGCGTGAGCCTGCCGAGGATCCCTTCGGTCGACTGGTCCTGCGCAAGCACCGGATGGCCGTTCAACGGCGAGTTCTGCTTGATCAGGTGCAGTACCAGATCCGCCCCCAACCAGATCTCCCCCCCTTCGACCAGCGGCACGGCTTGGGACAGCACCTCCGGGTGCATGAAGCGATTGGCGTAGCCTCGCGCGCCCGCCTCGATGACCGCCGCACCCTCTTCCGGCTGATGCAGCGAGGAAAAGGCAAACACACGCAGCGCGGTATGACGGGCGATAAAGCCGAGGATACGGGCGCTGTCCCTGCGACACAGATCCATGTCCAACAGGACCAGGTCGTCCTGTCCGATCCGTCCATCGGATGCCAGATCCTCCAGGGTTTCACACACCCGATACCTACCGCGGTAGCCGCCGAGACCCGCACGCCAGCGTGCGATCTGCTCCTTGTCGTGACTGCAGAGAATCAACATCTAGCGCTCCCGCAACGCATTCTGCTTGGCGCGGAGTACCGGCTTGAGCAAATATTGCAGCACCGTCTTCTTGCCGGTGAGAATGTCTACCTCCGCCTGCATGCCGGGGATGATGGGCAGCGGATGATCTTTGCTACCGAGATGGTTCTTGTCGGTGCGCACCCGAACCAGATAGAAGGCGTGCCCCTCCTCGTCCTGGATCGCATCCGCGCTGATCTGCTCGACTCTTCCCTTCAATCCGCCATAGATCGCAAAGTCGTAGGCGGTGATCTTGACCACCGCCTCCTGGCCAGGACCGATGAAGCCAATGTCCCGCGGCGAGACCTTGGCCTCCACCAAAAGGGTGTCGTCGAGGGGAACGATCTCGACCAGGTCCATACCGGGCTGCACCACGCCGCCCACGGTCGTGACCAGCACCTGCTTCACCGTACCCCTTACCGGGGAGCGCACCTCGGTGCGCTTCACCCGGTCCTGCAGCGCCACCGCCGATTCCTGCAGCTGCGACAGTTCGGACAGCACATCGGTGAGTTCTTCGCGGGCCTTGGCGCGGAAGCTGAGCTCCACTTCGTCGAGCTTCTTGCGCGCCTCGTCCAGCAGCGACTCCAGGCGGGGAATGGAGAGCTTGACCGCCTCCAGATCGCCGCGCTGGTCGTTGACCTGCCTGCGCAGGCGCAGCACATCCACCTCGGAGATGGCGCCGGCATCGACCAGCGGCGCCGTCATCTTCAGTTCCTTGTTCAGCAGGGCGAGACTGCGCTGCAGATGGGCCTTGCGCGCCTTTGCCTCGTCCAGCTCCTGCGCGCGCTGCGTGAGCTGTGCCTCGAGGATCTTGCGATTGTTCGCCAGCTGTTTCTGGCGCGCCTTGAACAGAGCCTGTTCGTCGTCCACCAGTTCGGGCGCCTTGTTCTTGATCTCCTCGGGCACCTTCAATGGCCGGCCTTCGGCCTCGGCCTGGAGACGCGCCTTGCGCAAAAGCAGGCTGTAATAACGCTGCCGCGCCTCCCGCAGGGAGGACGAAAACCGCGTATCGTCGATGCGCAGCAGGACCTGCCCCTTTTCGACCACATCCCCGTCTTTCACCCGGATCTCGGAAACAATGCCGCCCTCGAGATTCTGCACCACCTGCAGCTGGGTCGAAGGGATGACCTGGCCGATGCCCGAGGTGACCTCGTCCAGCTGCGCCCAGTTGGCCCAGATCAGTCCCGCCACGATAAACAGGAAAACGCCCCACAGAATCAGGCGCCCGCCGCGGGGGGCACGCAGCATGACCGCGGCCGCCGCGTCCGACATGTAGTCCAGATCCTCGGGCATGACGCGCCCGCCAGGCGCCGGTGTATCTTCCACCGGCTTCAACTCGGGCTGTGGGTGTCGCTCGTTCATTTGTTCACCCGGTCCGCAAACGCCCTTCCTTGAGCATCTGTACCACCGTCTGTTTGTCACCATCGGCGATCACCCGGCCCTGATCGAGCACGATCAGCCGGTCCACCAGCTCGAGAATCGATGATCGATGGGTGGCAATAATGGCGGTCTTTCCCTCGATGACCCTCGCCAGGTTCTTCTTGAGCACCGACTCCGAGGTGTTGTCCATTGAATTGGTCGGTTCGTCCATGACGAACAGACCTGGATCGTTGATCAACGCCCGCGCCACTGCGATCGCCTGTCGCTGACCGCCGGAGAGGTTTTCGCCGCGCTCGCCCACCGGCATATCGAAGCCCTGCGGATGGCGCTGCACGAACGCCGTCACCCCGGCGATCTCGGCGACCCGCAGGATCTCCTCGTCGGTCGCATGCGGGGCGGCCATGACGATATTCTCGCGCACGCTGCCATAGAACAGCACGGGCTCCTGGGCGACATAGCCGATATTGCGCCGCAGATCTGCCGGGTTGATCTGACGCACATCCAGCCCGTCCATGCGCACCGCACCTGAGGTGGGCTCGTACAGCCCCAGAATCAACTTCGCAATGGTGCTCTTGCCCGAGCCGATGCGTCCGATGATGCCAACGTGCTCACCGGGGCGGATCTGGAAGCTGGCGTCCCGTAGCGCGGCCACCTCCTGCCCCGGATACTGAAAGCCCACCTGGTCGAATTCGATGTTGCCTTCCAGCTCCGGGCGGCTGATGAAGGTCTTGTCCTCCGGGCGGTCGACTGGCATCTGCATCACGTTCTCGAGCGTTCCCAGGGCGGTCCTGGCATGGAAGTAGCGCACCGCCAGATTGGCCACCTGCCCCATGGGCGCCACTGCCCGGCCGGTCAGCATGGTGCAGGCGATGAGCCCGCCCATGCTCATGTTGCCGTCGATGATCTGGTAGACCCCGACCACCACCACGCCCACCTGCGACAGCTGTTGCATCATGCCGGCCACGTTGACCGCCGAGGTCGACAGCAGACGCGAACGGATGGACCAGTTGGCAATGTGTCCAGTCAGCTGTTCCCATTTGCGCTGCAGGCCGCCCTCCGCACCCAGAAACTTGACCGACTCGAGCCCCGACAGGGTCTCCACCAGCATGGCCCCCTTCTGCGCCGAGGCGGCGTAGGTCTTCTCCACCGATTCGCGCAGCGGCTTCTGCACCAGCAGTCCATAGATGAGGACAACCGCGATCACCGTGACCCCCACCCACACGACCGGCCCACCGATCAGCCACACCACCAGCAGAAACAGGAACACGAACGGCAGATCGACCAGCGTGGCGATCGATGCCGAGGTGATGAAATCACGTATGCTTTCGAACTCGCGCAGATTGCTGGTAAAGGCACCGACCGAGGCGGGCTTGGCCTCCATGCGCAGGCCGAGCACCTGCTCGAAGATGCGCGCTGATAGCAGCAGATCGGCCTTCTTGCCGGCAAGATCGATGAAATAGCTGCGCAACATCTTCATAACGATGTCGAACACCACCACTACCGCGATACCGATCGCCAGCACCCAAAGAGTCTCCACCGCGTTGTTCGGCACCACCCGGTCGTAGACGTTCTTCACGAACAGGGGGCTTGCCAGGGCAAAGAGGTTGATCAGCAGGGAGGCAATCAGCACATCGCGATAGATCTTCCACGACCTGGACAGCGTGCTCCAGAACCAGTGCCCCGAATCCGGCCTGGTCGCCTCGTGCGCCCGCTCGTCGAAGCGATGCTCGGGCTTGACGAAGAAGACATAGCCCCCGTATTCGGCCTCGAGCTCATCGAGGGGCAGCTCCACCGAGCCACTACCGGTCTCCGGACGGATCACCGTGGCCTTGCCCGCCCCGGGCTCGAGGCGGGTCAACAGGCAGGCCTGCCGCCCCTTGCACAGCAGCACCGCCGGCAACACCTGGGCAGGGATATCCTTGAGGGCCCGCCTCATCAACCTGGCCGAGAGCCCCGCCCGCTGGGCAGCACGTGGGAAAAGCTCGGGGGTCAGAAAGCCATCGTGCAGCGGCAGACCCGCGGTAAGCGCGTCTGCGGTCGCCGGCCGCCCTTCCACCCGTGCCAGCAGAATCAGGGACTCGAGCAGCGGATCATGAAAACTATCCGCGTCCGCGGGCAATCCCCAATCGTCTGAGCGAGAGGCTGCATTGGAGGTTTCACTGGTCACTGGACGTCCTGGCTCTTCCAACCCTTAACTTAGATGAATCCGGATATTACGAATCAATTTCTGCAACCCCCGTAGCGGCTGAGAATTCAGGAACTTGAGCGGTCCCATTGCACGGGCTTCGTCCGGACGCGAAATCGCGCGAGTAAGTTTATTCCCAAGCCATGGCAACACAAAGCCCCCATTCCACCCCGGACTTGCCCCGCCTATCGCTGTCCTCTACCTTTACAGGCTATCGCTGGTCCTGACTGAGACCCCGATCGAGTGTCCCTGCAGACAAGCCGGTGGTTGCCGATCGATGCGCCTGGGCCGAAGTCCATCTACAACGAGCTACCGCCATGCCATTTGTCGAGCGAGATTCCGAAGGCCACATCGTTGCCCTACACGCCAAGCGCCAACCCGGGGCCCAGGAGGAGCTGCCGCTCGAGCACCCCGATGTACAGCTGTTTCTCGACCCGGACCACAATGGTCCGGAGCATGCCCAGCAACTGCTCGCCGAGAGCGACCGGGATCTTAGCCGCGTCCTGGAAGACCTGATAACCTTGCTGGCAGAACAGAACGTCATTCGCCTGACGGATCTGCCGCCCGAGGCGCAGAGAAAGCTGTTGATGCGCCGTAATCTGCGCGAGCGCCTCGCCGGTCATGGCCAGGTGATCGTGGAGGACGAAGGGCTGGTCTGACTCATTCTCTGTCTCACCGGAGCGATGACGTCGCCTCCTGAGAACCGCCTTTAAGCGTACAGATGTCTCCACGATGAAAAAGTTCTCCCTAGCGCTCATTACTCCGGCAATGGTTTTCACCCCCTCCTTGGCCGGCGCCACCGCCTCGGGGCATACGGCCATCGACATGACCGGAAGCGGAACCGGCATTGCCGCACTGCTGATTTTCACCATCGCCTACCTGCTGGTGATGAGCGAGGAATTCACGCACCTGCGCAAATCCAAGCCGGTCATCCTGGCAGCGGGCGTCATCTGGGCCATGATCGCCATTGCCTACAAACCCTTTGGCGCCAGCCACGAGGTCGAGACCACGCTACGCCACCATATCCTCGAGTATGCCGAGCTGGGGCTGTTCCTGCTGGTGGCCATGACCTACATCAATGCGATGACCGAGCGTAACGTGTTCGAGGCGCTGCGCACCTGGTTGATAAAGAAAGAATTCAACCTGCGCCAATTGTTCTGGATTACCGGCCTGCTGGCCTTCTTCATCTCACCGGTGGCCGACAACCTGACCACCGCCCTGCTGATGTGCGCAGTTGTGTTGTCAGTGGGGGGCACACGACGGAAGTTTGTGCTGGTCGCCTGTATCAACATCGTGGTGGCAGCCAATGCGGGAGGGGCCTATTCGCCATTTGGCGACATTACCACCCTGATGGTATGGCAGAAGAACATTCACACTGCAGAAGGGGTAATCGATTTCTGGGCGTTCTTCGCCCTGTTCATTCCTTCGCTGATCAACTGGCTGGTGCCGGCCTTTGCGATGTCATTGACCGTTCCGCGGGAACTGCCACACACCGAATCCAAGCCGGTCGAAATGAAGTTCGGCGCCTGGGCCGTCATCGCCTTGTTCATTGTCACCATCGCCACCGCCGTGTGCTTCCACAGCTTGTTCGAGCTGCCGCCGGTGGTCGGCATGATGACCGGGCTTTCCTACCTGCAATTCTTCGGTTTCTATCTGAAGGTGAGAGAAAAGCGTCTCTGGCGGCGCAACAACCGGCGCGGAGACATTGGCAGTCCGGTGGCCTTCGACGTCTTCCGGCATGTTGCCCACGCCGAATGGGATACCCTGCTGTTCTTCTACGGCGTGGTGATCTGTGTCGGCGGCCTGGGCTTTCTTGGCTATCTGGCCCTGGCCTCGGAAGTGATGTACACCGGCTGGGGGCCAACCTATGCCAATATCGCAGTCGGGCTGATGTCCGCCATCGTCGACAACATCCCGGTAATGTTCGCGGTACTGACCATGATGCCCGACATGACAGAGGGCCACTGGCTGCTGGTGACGCTCACCGCCGGCGTGGGCGGATCCCTGCTCTCCATCGGCTCGGCCGCGGGCGTCGGACTCATGGGGCAGGCGCGCGGCAAATACACCTTCTTCGGCCATCTCAAATGGACCCCAGTGGTGGCATTGGGCTATGCCGCCAGTATCGCCGCGCACTTTCTGGTGAACGCCCACATGTTCGAGTATTAGCCCGGCAACATAATAGATCGTGTTCAGCTTCGGTTCATCGTCACCTCGCTAGTCTCTTCCTCACCGGCTCACAAGATCCGGCACAGACGTAAACGAAGAAGGGAGAAGCAAGATGAACAAGCTGATGACCATTTCGACCCTCGCCCTGGCCATTGGCCTGACCGGCTGTGTCAGCGCATCGCCCCGCTGGGCGGATGACCACCACCCCAGAGGCCGCTACAGCTTCGAGGACAGCGCGCGCGTGATAAAGGTGAAACCCCTCTACGAGACCGTACAGGTGAGCGTACCCGAGGAGCGTTGCTGGAAGGAGAGGCGCTACCACCGTTCGCATTTCAGCGATGACGAGTCCTATACCGCACCCCTGGTCGGTGCGATCGTGGGCGGCGTGGTCGGCAACCAGTTCGGAGCGGGTAGCGGCAAGACCGCCATGACCGTCGCCGGTACCCTGTTGGGCGCATCGGTGGCCAACGACCTGCGCAAGGGCGAGCGGCTGGCGGACTACCGGCCACGCCGTGAGCGGCGTTGTGAAGTCATCGATCGGGTCGAGACCCGCGAGGAGATTGTCGGCTACCGTGTAAAATATCGTTACAAGGGTCAGACCTTCCGTACTCGCATGGATCACGATCCAGGCAAGCGGATTCGGGTACGCGTCACGGTTCGCCCCATCGAATGACCAGGAGGCCGGCATGAGGCTGTCGATAGCCATCGCACTATTGTTCACACTGCTGCTGACCGATCCCGCCCTGGCACGGCACGGGCGCCAGGCCTCACTGGACGAGGCCGTCTCGGAGGCGCGCCAACGCTACGATGGCAGAGTCATCTCGGCCGAGACACTGCGAGACGAGCGTGGAAGGGAAACCTACAACGTGCGGATCCTGACGCCCGAAGGTCGAGTCAAGCGCTATCGCGTCGCTCCGGACAGGGAGCGACGCGGCGACCGCCGGCGCGAGCGACGTGATTACCGCCGCTGACGATGCGCATCCTGCTGGTGGAAGACGACGAGGTGCTGCGCAACCAGCTGAAGTCGCAGCTGGAGCAGCGCGGTTTTCCCGTCGATGCCTGTGCCGATGGCGAAGAGGGCCTGTTCCTCGGTCGCGAATACCCCATGGACCTGGCGATCATCGACCTTGGGCTGCCAGGGCTGTCCGGCATCGAACTGATCCAGCGACTACGCAAGCTGGATCGCAGCTTTCCGATTCTGATCCTCACCGCCCGTGACAGCTGGCAGGACAAGGTCGAGGGACTCGAGGCTGGCGCCGACGACTACCTGACCAAGCCCTTCCACATCGAAGAACTGGCGGCGCGCGTCAACGCCCTGTTGCGGCGTGCCGCAGGGCATGCCACGCCGGTGATCGAGCTGAATGGAATACGCATGGATTCGGCCCGCCAGGAGGTGGCAGTGGACGGCTCCCCCGTGGAGCTGACAGGACACGAATACCGGGTGCTGGAATACCTCATGAACCATGCGGGCAAGGTCATATCCAAGGCCGAACTGATCGAGCACATCTACGATCAGGACTTCGACCGGGACAGCAATGTGCTGGAGGTCTTCGTCGGGCGCCTGCGCAAGAAACTCGACCCGCAGGGCACACGCAAGCCGATCGAGACCCTGCGTGGCCGTGGTTACCGTTTCCGCGATACGACGGCCGCATGAGGCCGTCGATCACACGGCGCCTGCTGGTCGCCACGACCGCCCTGGTGGCTGCCTTCATCGGCGTTGCCGGCTGGTCCCTGGACAGCGCCTTTCGCAATGCCAGCGAAACCGCCCTGGTCGAACGCCTGCAGGCGCATGTCTATACCCTGCTGGCGACCGCGAGAGAGGACGAGCAGGGCCGGCTGCGCATGCCCTCCGACCTGCCGGACCCGGCCTTCAATCGCCCCGACTCGGGCCGCTATGCGCGCGTGGTGGGTGAAAACGGCCAGTATCGCTGGACCTCTCGTTCCCTGATCGGCCGTACCCTGCCGCCGGCGCCGGCGCTGCCGGTAGGCAAGACGGATGTCGAACACGCAGACGGATTGCTCCTGTTCGACCAGGCGATCGAATGGGAGGACTACAGCGGCAGGCCCCTCCCCTACACCCTGACCGTCGCGGTCGAGACCACCGACCTGGCCCGGCAACAACAGGGCTTCCGCAACACCCTCTGGACCTGGCTGGGCGTTCTTGGCGTGGTGTTGCTGCTGGTGCAACTGGCCGCGGTTCGCTGGGGCCTGACGCCCCTGTATCGAATCGCCGAGGCCATCAAGCGGGTCGAGCAGGGAGCGGCGGAACAGCTGCCCGACCATGTGCCGCGGGAACTGCAACCATTGACCGAGAATCTGAATGCGCTGCTCTCCCAGTCACGCTCACGCCAGGAGCGGGTACGCAACAGTCTCGCCGATCTGGCACACAGCATGAAGACGCCGCTCACGGTGCTCAGGGGCGCCTCGGATAGAGCGAATGACCCGGAACTGTCCCGTCTGATCGAGGAACAGGTGTCGCGTATCGATCAAATCGTCGACTACCAGCGTCAGCGCGCCGCCGTCTCGGGCGGCACGGGCCTCTCTCCCGCACTGGCACTCCGCCCTCCCCTGGAGCGTCTGGTACGCAGCCTGTCCAAACTGCATGCCGACAAGAAGCTACAGGTTGATACGCAAATACCGGCGGACACCGCCCTCAAGTGCGACCCCGGCGACATGATGGAGCTTTTCGGGAATCTACTGGAGAACGCCTTCCGGCATGCCCGGCGGCAGGTACGCATTGCGGCCGAGGGAGAAGCACCGCTGCGCCTCGTCATCGAGGACGATGGCGAGGGCATTCCGGACGCGCTGGCCGAGCGGCTGCTGCAGCGGGGCATCCGTGCGGACGAGCGCCACCCTGGCGAGGGGATCGGGCTGGCCGTGGTCAGCGAGATCCTGGCCCAGTACGATGCCGACATCCGGATCGACCGCTCGCCCCTGGGCGGTGCGCGCTTTACCCTCATCTTCCCGCGGAAGCTGATTCCCTCAAGTTCCGAAGCCTGACGCCGATACCCCGCGTAACCCCGTTTCGGAGACTCACGGATGTCCGACGCCACCGGAAACGCTGCGCAACCCTCGTCCGAAGACGAGCCCCACATTCGGATCGGCGACGAATGGGTGCCTGCCCACCAGGCCTGGCAGCGGCTGGAGACCGCCACCGCTGTCGCCGATGCGATCGACCGTTTCAACGAACGCTTTCCCCACCTGAGCTCGGCGGTAACCCGCGAGGTCGTGCCCGTGGTGCGCCAGCGTCTGCGTAATATCGAGCTGCGCATGCCGAAGAAGCAACCGGACGGGCCCGACCTGCCAGCGATCGTCGCCGCCCTGCTGGACGAACTTCCCCCTGAAGAAGTCCTGGAGGCAGTAGAGGCCGAATACGGAGAGGCGCTCAATCTCAACGGGCTGATCGTGCTGGCCGGTGAGCGGGCCTACATGGTGGCCCTGAGGCGCGAGGCCGCCGAATACATGGCCAACAAGATCCTGCCAGAACAGACTGCGGATATCTGGAACGACCTGCACCGGCCTGCGCCCGGCGGCGGCCTCTGGAGCCGTCGCAAGGTCGAGATGGTGTTGCAGATGCCCGCGGAATAGCGGCTACTCGGCTTCAGCCGGCTCGAAGTCGAGGGAAAGCGAATTGATGCAGTAGCGCAGCCCCGTGGGCGGTGGGCCATCGGGAAACAGGTGTCCCAGGTGCGCCTTGCAACGGGCACAGTGCACCTCGGTGCGAATCATCCCGTGCGTATGGTCTTCCTCCGCCTCTACCGCCTCCGGATCGATCGGCGCCCAATAGCTCGGCCAGCCCGTGCCCGAATCGAACTTGGCCTCAGACGAGAAAAGCGGCGCACCGCAGCCGGCACACCGGTAAACGCCGGAAGCCTTGTGATTCCAGTATTTTCCCGTGAATGGCCTTTCCGTACCCCGCTCTCCGCAGACGTGGTATTGCTCGGGCGGCATCTGCTCGCGCCATCGCGCTCGGTAGTCATCTTTGCTCATAGTGGTTCCGCCTGCTTCCCCTCACTCCCTCGAGGGAGGGTTAAATCCGTTGAAGCCACGCCGTCCGGCTTCCTATACTGTCCGGTCCAATGATTATAGAACCTGAGGGTCCTTTTATGTCCGACAACTCCTTCCACCCGCCGCTTCGCACCTTGATGGGACCTGGACCTTCCGATGTCCCGCCGCGCATCCTCGAGGCACTGGGGCGTCCCACCATCGGACATCTGGACCCGGCGTTCATCGGCCTGATGGACGAGATCAAGTCACTGCTGCAATACGCCTTCCAGACCGAGAGCCAGCTCACCATGCCGATCTCCGCCCCCGGCTCGGCGGGCATGGAGGCCTGCTTCGTCAACCTGGTCCAACCCGGCGACAAGGTGATCGTGTGCCAGAACGGGGTCTTCGGCGGCCGCATGAAGGAGAATGTCGAGCGTTGCGGTGGCGAGGCGGTGATGGTGATGGACGAATGGGGCAAGCCGGTCGATCCGGGCAAGGTGGAGGACGCCCTGAAGGCCCACCCGGACACCAAGATCCTCGCCTTCGTGCATGCCGAGACCTCCACCGGCGCACTGTCGGACGCGAAGACCCTGGCGGGCCTGGCGCGCCAACACGACTGCCTCACCATCGTGGATACGGTCACCTCCCTCGGCGGCAGCGAGCTGCGGGTCGATGAATGGGAGATCGATGCCGTCTATTCCGGCACCCAGAAATGCCTGAGCTGCGTCCCCGGCATCTCGCCGGTCAGCTTCAGCGAACGCGCCCAGCATGTCATCGCCAATCGCAGCCACAAGGTCCAGAGCTGGTTTCTGGACATGAACCTGATCATGGCCTACTGGGGCGGCAGCGCAAAACGCGCCTATCATCACACCGCCCCGGTGAACGCCATGTACGCCCTCCACGAGGCGCTGCTCATGCTGCGCGAGGAGGGCTTGGAAAATGCCTGGGCGCGTCACACCCGCAACCATCAGGTTCTGCGTGCCGGCCTGGAAGCGATGGGACTGCAGTTCATCGTTCCCGAACAGGCCCGCCTGCCACAGCTCAACGCCGTCACCATCCCCGAGGGCGCCGATGATGCCGCGGTGCGTGGCCGTCTGCTCCAGGATCACCACCTGGAGATCGGCGCCGGTCTGGGTGATCTGGCAGGCAAGGTCTGGCGCATCGGCCTGATGGGCTATGCGAGCCGGGTGGAGAACATCACCCTGTGCCTGGGCGCATTGGACGCGGTACTGACCGACATGGGCGCGCAGATCAATGCAGGGGCCGCCTTGCCCGCCGCCGAGAAGCTGTTGGCAAAGCACTGAATTGTCCCGCTCCTGGACCAGGCCACTTCGGGCACGCCGGTTCCGGCTGCTGGTAACCGCCGTGGCGGTGTTGCTGGTCGGCTACTATCTCGGCCAGCAGTATCGCCTCAGCCAACTCGAGGCGAGCGGCGCCGATCTGTTGAACGATCCAATCCGGATCGACACCCCGCCCCTGCCCAAGGCACTGGCACAGGCCATGCGGGGACGCTGGACCCTGGTGCTGGCCGGCGAGCCCGATGCGCGCTGCGACCAGCTGTTACGCCACTACATCCAGGTCTTCAACCGCCTCGCGGCCTGGCCGAAACTGCAGAATCGGCTGCGCCTGGTACTGCTCTCCTCCTGGGGGCCTGGGAACGAGAGCCCGTGGCGATACGTGGACTGGGCAGAGGTCTATGTGCTCCCCCCTTCACAGCGCGCAGAGCTGATCGCAACACTCGGGTTGCCGCCGCCAACGCCGGCCCACTGCATCGGCGAAGAGGCAACCGTCGCGCTGATCGGCCCGGATCACCGACTGTATGCCCGCCTGCCGCTGGACAAGCCGCCCCGGATGGCCGAAAGTCTGCGCCTCATTTTGCAGACCTTGGATACCATGAGCGAACACGACGAACCCAAACCGGGGCTGGGAGACCGGCTGAGCACGGCGCTATTGCGGGTTCTCCCCCAGCACCTGCTGTCGGCCGGCATGGACCGACTGGCGCGCAGTGAAGTCCCCTGGTTGAAGAACGCGTTGATCCGCTATGTCGTTCGGCACTATGACGTGGACATGAGCGAGGCGGTGATCGAGGATCCCTTTGCCTATCCGAGCTTCAATGCCTTCTTCACCCGTGCACTGAAACCGGAGGCGCGTCCCATCGATCCCGAGGGCCTGGTGAGCCCGGTGGACGCCAAGGTGAGCCAGGCCGGAAAGATCAACCACGACCGGCTGATCCAGGCCAAAGGACATGAGTACAGCCTGTTCGCGCTGCTCGCCGGCGATGGAGAGCTGGCCTCGCAGTTCGAATCCGGCAGCTTTGCCACCCTCTATCTCGCCCCCCGCGACTACCACCGTATCCATATGCCCCTCGCGGGCACCCTGCGGACCATGGTGTTCGTGCCGGGCGACCTGTTCAGCGTCAGCGAGGCCACCACCCAGCTGGTTCCCGGCCTGTTTGCACGCAACGAGCGGGTGATCTGCCTGTTCGATACCGAGCGCGGACCGATGGCCGTGGTACTGGTGGGCGCCATCTTCGTCGGCAGCATGGAAACGGTGTGGCATGGAGAGGTGCGGGGAGAGCGCGACGGACCCCGCTACTGGCACTACGAGGGCGACGATGCGCCGCGCTTCGCGAAGGGCGAGGAAATCGCGCGCTTCAACATGGGGTCGACCGTGATCGTGGTCAACGTCCAGCATGCTGTCGATCTCCTCGAAGATCTGCCCGGCAGACGGGTCCGCGTGGGCCAGAAGATCGGATACTGATCCGCTCAGGTCGTAGCTTCCATCCCCTTCATAGCCAAGGAGGCCAATCCAGGGAAGCACGGCCAGGCGCGGCTGCGAAGGCGCTACAGACGGGCCAGAGAGAAGCTCAATACTGCGTCGATATCATCCCGCCCCAGATCGCACATCAGCAGCCGATCCAGCCCCAGGGCCACGCCAGAGCAGGGCGGCAGCCCGGATTCGAGGGCACTGAGCAGGGCATCATCGACCGGCATCGGCCGTTGGCCGGCACTGAAACGGCGGCAGTTCTCCTGCTCGAAACGCTCGGACTGCTCCTCGGCATCGGCCAGTTCCTCGAAACCGTTGGCCAACTCGATCCCTTTCCAATAGAGCTCGAAGCGCGCCGCGGTGCGCGGATCCTGGCGGTTGAGCCGGGCCAGCGACGCCTGGCTGGCCGGGTAATCGGTCACGAAGGTCAGCTCCCCCTGCCCCAGGTGGGGCTCGATGAAGGTGCTCATCAACAGATCGAGCCACCCATCGCGATCGAGCTCCAGGGTTTCGGCACCAAGCAGGTGGTTCGAGACGGCGCATTCCTGCAGCGTCTGCGCGTCTGCCGCCAGCGGGTCCACGTCCAGGATCTCGGCGAACAGCTCCGCATAGGCCGCATGACGGGTCCGCGAGGGAGGATCTGCGACCACTGCACGGACCAGATCAGCCACCTCCCCTATCAGCTCCGGTAGTTCGAAGCCGGGCCGGTACCATTCGAGCAGGCTGAACTCGGGATTATGGCGACGCCCGGCCTCGCCATTGCGGAAGGACTTGCTCACCTGGTAGATGGGCCCACTCCCCGCTGCCAGCAGGCGCTTCATGAAGAATTCGGGCGAACTCTGCAGGTACATCTGCAGGCCGTCTGGAAAACCCGGGCCTGCGAAACGGCATTCCAGCGGTTCGATGGCCGGGTCGGTGCCAAAGGCGGTGCCAAGCAAGGGGGTTTCCACCTCGAGCACCCCCTGTTCGGCAAAAAAGGCCCGAATTCGCGCCAGCATGCGCGCACGGCGGACCAGTGCCTCGCGGCTGGCACCCGGCCGCCAGTCCCTGCCGCGTCGTCGACCCACGCTCGGGCTCAGTCGTCCTTGGCCCGGCTCACGTATTCGCCGGAACGCGTATCGACCTTGATCTTCTCACCGGTCTGAACGAACAGGGGAACCCGCACTACCGCGCCGGTCTCGAGCGTGGCCGGCTTGCCACCACCCCCGGAGGTATCACCCTTGAGCCCGGGATCGGTCTCGGTGATCTCCAGCACCACGAAGTTGGGCACCTCGACGGCGATGGGCTGTCCATTCCATAGGGTGACCGTGCAGATGTCCTGCTCCTTGATCCACTTGGTTGCCTCGCCCATGGCGTTGGCGTCCGCCTGGTACTGCTCGAAGGTCTCATTGTCCATGAAATACCAGAATTCGCCATCGTTGTAGAGGTAGGCCAGGTCGCGCTCCAGCACGTCCGCCGCTTCCACCGATTCGCCGGACTTGAAGGTCTTCTCCAGCACCCGGCCGGTCTTGAGGTTGCGCAGCTTGACGCGGTTGAACGCCTGACCCTTGCCCGGCTTCACGAATTCGTTCTCGATGATGACGCAGGGGTCGCCGTCCAGCATCAACTTGAGACCGCCACGGAATTCGTTGGTATTGTAGCTAGCCATTTGCTCCTCTCAGCGATAGCAGAAAATAAGCCGGATATGATAACGCCAACCGCCCTGAATGCGCAGCCAGACCTTTGGCAGCGTGAACTTGCCCGTGCGATTCATGAACCCGAGGTATTAATTCAGACGCTGGGATTGCCCGATACGCTGCTGGCACCCGCGCGTGCTGCAGCACAAGACTTTCCGCTGCGGGTAACCCGGCACTATCTCGGCCTGATCCGCCACGGAGACCCGGACGACCCGCTCCTGCGTCAGGTCCTGCCGATTGGCGCCGAACGCCAGAAGGTTCCCGGTTTTGTCGCTGACCCGGTAGGCGATCTTGCCGCCCAGGCGGGCAACGGCATCGTACACAAGTACCACGGCCGTGCCCTGCTGATCACGACCGGCGCCTGTGCCATTCATTGTCGCTACTGCTTCAGACGCCATTACCCCTATGCCGAGGACAACGCCTTGCGCCATCTGCAGGGGGCGTTGCGGCAACTGCGCGACATGCCCGAGATCAGCGAGGTGATCCTGAGCGGCGGTGACCCGCTCAGCCTCTCCGACCGACGCCTGCAGGGGCTGCTCGAGGCGCTTGCCTCGATTCCGCATCTGCGACGGCTACGTATCCATACCCGGCTTCCGATTGTTCTGCCCGAACGCATCACCCCTGCGCTTACCCACTTACTCCGGGTCGGGCGCCTGAGCACCAGCTTGGTGCTGCATGCCAACCATCCGCACGAATTGACGCCTGCGCTCGGGGAAAGACTCTCGTCGTTGCGAAGCGCAGGCATCACTCTGCTCAATCAGTCGGTACTGCTGCGGGGCGTGAACGATTCGGCGCAGACGCTGGTCGCACTCAGCGAAGGCCTGTTCGACCTGGGCATACTTCCATACTACCTGCACCTTCTGGATCCGGTGGCTGGGGCGGCGCACTTTGAGGTTTCCGAGAAAACGGCCCTGGACCTGCACGAGGCCGTGCACGCCCTGCTCCCGGGCTACCTGGTACCTCGACTGGTCCGCGAGGTGTCGGGCAACCCCGGCAAACGGCCGGTGTGTCGATAGGCAATGCCAGCCTGCTAAACTTAGGAGACCGCGGTTGCTTCTGACGCGAGCAGATTGCGGTGAAAAATCGTCCAGTTCAAGGCGCGGATCGCACGTAATCCCCCAGGGGACCTTCTCTCGCTTCGCGATTCACCTTGTAGGACGCTGTTGCGGAGCTTCGCAACGCAGAAATGGGCGATTTTGCACCCCAAGACGGCGTGTCATGGACTGATCAGGGATTTCTTTGTGTTCGACAAGAACCGAAATCTGCTGTAGCCGCGCGTGACGTGCTAAATTCACGGAATGACGTGCCATGCCGCTGACGCAGGCAGGTATCGGAGGCGGAAATCGCCCCACCACCAGGGGTTAGGCGCAATGAAGGGAACTGGCGGCATGGCAGGATCGGAACGCTGTCGTTACAGCGACACCGTATGTTCGACGAGCGAGATTGCCGACGCGGCCCCGACCACCAAAGGTTGCTGGAGATGAAGGACGAAAACACCAACACAGGGAAAGAAGGCGGGAAAGACAGCGCGAGCAGCGGCATGGGATTGGTCATACCGGTCCAGAGCCCACCGCCGGCCGATTGCATGCTGTTGGAGCCACGCGACACTTCGCAGTGGATCACCGCACTGCCCTTGGCCAATATCGGCGAGACGGCCCGTCAGGTCTATACCACGCTGCTCGACTTCAACCACTACGAAATCCCGGACCTGGTCCGGGCGAAGGTCGTGGAGCTGTTTCGGCCCACGGTCGAATACGTCTGCCACAACCTGCGTCGCCACTATATCGATATCGGCTTTCCACTCTCCAAGAAGGCTTGGAAGACGGTTGTACTGGCGCGAGAACTGAACAACGAACTCGCCACATCGTACAAGATCATCGTCGAGCGAATGCTCACAGAACAGGCCGAGCGATTCGACCGCAAGCTGCTGGTGATTTCCCTTCACCACGTCCTGCACTACCTGGGACGGGTCTATCTGCAGGCCACCCTGGCCTACACGTCGCCTCCCGCGCTGCTGTGGAAGCAGGTCAACGCAATCTTCGCGTTTGCGAAGCAGAACCAGATTCACCGGGTCCCGGTAAAGATGAAGCAGGAGGACGCCGAGCAGGTCTCCACGATCGAGGAGATCTTCAAGGCCCTGCTCCTGTTCGCTGCGGCCGTCCCCGCACGTCTGCGCCAATCGCATCTGGAGAGCGCCTTCGAGAAAACTCGGGAATGGGCGGTGCACGCGCATTTTCTCGGCATGGACGACGATATCCCTTCCACCGGTGCCATCAACATCAATCTTGGCAGCGACGAAGGGCCGGTCCACAACGCGCTGCGCATGCCGATTGCCGGCAGGAGTGTCGCAATTCTCGACCTCCGACCCCTGATCCGTAAGCTGCACGACGAGTACGAACAGGCGCCCCTGGACGGCGCGGGCACCCTGCAACCTCCGGGGCGGCATTTCATCTCCCGCGCGCTGCTGCGTCAGTTGATACGCAATTGGCATACCCCGGCTGAGCGCCAGTTCGTGCGTACCCGGCTGCATTTCTCGCTGCATGTACTGGCCGGACTCCGATCCATCCATGCCGCCTTGTCATCCCCTGCGGCTGAAGCCCCCCCCCCGCCGGGAGACGCCCCGCTGACCGGGGTGAGCGCCAGCCCCAATATCAATGTACCCGGCATCGGGGAACAGCAGCGAGTCGACCCCCTCAGTGTGATCGACGACAGCCAGCTTTCATTGGCGCCCAGTGAACTCGATCATCAGGGTGGCGACTCTGTCCTGACCGAGAGCCGATTCACCGAGACGCGACCCGCCTCGACCCAATGGGACGACAGCCAGATGCTCGACCAACTCGACCCGGGCGGACTCGAGGTCACTACCCTCAACGAGAGCGCCGGCGGCTACTGCGTTCAATGGTCGGCGGATGCGCACCCGCCCAAGGTCAAGGTCGGCGAATTGCTGGGCGTCGGTGGTGTCGGGAAGGGCAGAGACTACAGCATCGGGGTGGTCCGCTGGCTGCACAGCCTCAATCAGGGGCAGTTGGAACTGGGTCTGCAGATCCTCTCCAGCCAGATCAGGGCCATGAACGCCCAGCCGATGCCGAGCGGCAAGAAGAAGGCCATGAAGAAAAGGGCAGAGCCGCTGCCCTGCCTGGTACTCGACCTGCATGATGCGCCCCGCGAGGACCACGAGCCCAGCATCGTCCTGAGCAGCGCCACCCACCCGGTGGGGACACAATTCGTACTCGACGGGCTGCCGGAACCGAAACAGCGGGTACGGCTCACCCGCCTGATCGACTTCAGCAGCGGTTTTGCCCGCTTTGGGATAGAGTTTCCCGATCAGGAAGATCTGAATGAACAGGACGCACAGCCCGGGTATACCGAGTTCGATAGCCTATGGAACACCTTGTAGGATCCTTGCCGCACGCGGCCACGGTCAATCATCGGGCCTCTGAGACCAGGCACCGACAGGTGGAAGAGGGCCTGGGTTGATGGTGGCGAACCCGGATTCTGTCTTCCAGAGCCTGGACAACGGCAATTCCCCGCTCGAACTGCTTATGATTGGCAGCAGCCCGGAGGAGGCCGCGCGTTGCGCCACTGCCCTGCGCAACAGCGGCCAGCCGGTCCGACTGGAAAGTGCCGAAACACCCGAAGGCCTGATGCGCCTGCTGGAGACCGAGCCTGCAGATCTGGTCACGATCAATGCCGACTCCACCGCGCTCCCGCCGGGACAGGCAATCGAGATGATCCGCGAGGAAAATCCCGCCGCTTCCATTATTCTCCTCAGCGAAAAACCCCCCAAGTGGGCCGAATTCGCAAGCGAAATGCGATTGCGAGACCTGCTGCACTCGATTTCGACGGGCAGGCTCATATTCGCCATCCAGCGAGAATATCAAACCCTGCTGCTACGCCAGGAGCTGGCACGTACCCGAACCTACCTGGAGAACGCCGAGGCCCGATTCAAAAAACTGCTGTCCAGCAGCCGTGACGCGGTCGCCTATATCCACGAGGGCATGCATATTCAAAGCAATCCGGTGTACCGGGAACTGTTCGGCCTTTCCCCCGAGGAGATGCACGGTCTGACCATGATGGACCTCGTCGCGCCAGATGACAGGGACAAGTTCAAGAAGACCCTAAAGAAGGCCCGCCGGGACGACCACGCAGCGCAGAATATTCTCTTCCGGCATCGTGCGGGAGGCACCTTCCATGCCGACATGGAGCTCACCCCAACCGAGGTAAATGGCGAGGTCTGTGTGCAGGTCGTCATCCGGGCAGAAAGCTCGGAAGGCGAACTGCAGGCGAGAATCAACGAGCTGATCGACCATGACCCCCAGACCCGCCTGCTGCACCGGCATGCCTTTGTACGCTCGTTGGAGACCATCCAGGCGAGCGGCGGGATGCCCGAGGATGGCCTCCTGATGGAGGTCAGCATCGACAATTTCGCCGAATTGTCGGACAGCGAGGGCATAGAGGCAGCGGACTGCCTACTCGAAAAATCCGCAGAGCTACTTCGCGGGCATCTTGAGAATGCAGTGCTCTCCCGTTTCGGCGATCATGAGTTCCTCGCATTCACTCGTACAGGCGCATCCCCAGACGATGCGGCGGCCGGGTGCCTGGATGCCCTGCATCAGGGAGAACTCAAGACACAATGCAATCTCGCGGAGGAGCCCGAGTTCAGCCTTGGGTTGTTGTCTACCGCCCAGGCGGGTGACCTCACCGTTCACGAATTGATCCGGCGTTGCCGGCGCGCGGCTCGCCAGGCGAGGGAAGAGCGCGAGTCCAGCAACGAGCCGATCAGTGTATTCAACGACGCCGACCTGTCTGCCTTCGAGGCCCCGGAAGTGGATACCGAAATCGTGGGCCTCATCGATGGCGCGCTTGAACACGACCGATTTCGTCTTCTCTACCAGCCGATTGTCAGCCTGGAAGGGGACACGCGCGAAAACTACTCCATCTTCGTTCGCTTGCTCGATGCCAGCGGCACGGAACGCGAACCAAGCTGGTTTTACCGCCATGCGGACCAGGCGGAAAGGCTGGCCGAAATCGATCGCTGGGTCATTCGGCGGGCGATTCGCGAACTGGCGCAACACCGTGCCAGCGGCAAGAAGATCAACTTCCATATCACTTTGTCCCGGGAGGGCGCCCTCGACGACTCGATGCTGCTGTGGGTGTGCGACTGCCTGCGCGAATTCCGTGCGAAAGGCGCTTGGCTATACCTCCAGTTCGATCTCAAGCTGTTGGCGGAGCAGCCTCCTGTATTGGTCAAGCTCGTAGAGGGCTTACGCAAGATCAATTGCAAGATCAGTTGCAATGCAATCCCGGGAGACTTCGACGACTTCCCGCTGCTCTCCAACTACCGGGTGTCGTTGGCACGCCTCTCCCCCGACCTCGCGACAGATCTCGCCACCAGTGGGGCTCGCCAGGACCAGGTGGCGGCGTTGAACGCCGAGCTGCAGAAGCGCGAGATCAAAACGGTGGCGACGGGCATAGAAAACGCCAATACACTCGCCACGCTTTGGAATATCGGGGTCAACTATGTGCAGGGCTACTTCCTGCAAGAACCGGCACCCGCCATCGAACTACAAAACGATTAACCCGGATATTTCACCCGGGGACGCGATGATCGTACCGGGATGGGCGTTCTCGAGCGGATTTTCGACCGAGTCAATAGCCAGCCTATTGATAGTACCGATCGAGGGCGGCCAGATCGGTGCGAGGGCACGTCCAGCGTTGGGCCGGCAACGTTTCGTTACCCGCCAATATGCGAAGAATATCTTTGGCGACCCGTGAGTTATCAGTATTTTTCAGCGACCGGGTGAAATATGCGGGTTAACCGGCTACAAGAACAAGGCCGGCTGCGGAGACGCACAGACGAGCTTATCCCTACCAGGGCATGAAGGCCTTCATCATCCGCATCGGTCGCCCCAGGTCCCGGTTCATCCGATAGGTGCTCACGTTGAGACCCTGGACCGCCGCATTCATGGCGCCCGTATTGTAGGTGATCGAGCGCATCGACTGGTCCATGGAATGAATATTGGTCAGCATCGGCTCGAGCGTTCCCACCTTACTGTCGATCGAATCCAGGCTCACCGTCATGGCTCGGACATTGGTGGTCAGCTGCCCCATATTCTTCGCCACCGCCTGCATGTTGCCGGCCAGTGTCGTCATGTTGGTATCCACGCTAATTGCCAGATAATGGACGTCTCGCTGCAGGTTGTAGATCAAATAGAATCCGTATAACGCCAGCACGATAAAGGCGAACAGCGAGGGATAGATGATGAGCTCCCAGCGCCGGGCACTCGACTCGAATACCTCTGAGAGGCGCGCGTACTCGTCTTCATGGGAGAACCCTGTCGCCACCTTGGATTCCGGCTCCTGATTCTGTTCGCTCATCGTCACGCCCGATGCCTAATGGATTAAGGGTAATTGTTGAAGCTAACACAGCGGCATCACGCCCGCACTAACACGGATAAACAATCACTTAAAAAGCGGTTTTCACGAATATTCTAATTTACACCCGGGGACGCGATGATCGTGCCGAGATGGGCGTTCTCGAGCGGATTTCCGACCGGGTCATAGCCAGCCTAGTGATGAGGAAGGAAATATCGCTCGAGGGCGGCCAGATCGGTGCGAGGCCGCGTCCAGCGTTGGCCCGGCAAAACTTCGCTGCTCACTGCTATACGAAGAATATGCTTGGCAACCAGTGAGTTATCAGCACCTTTCTGCGACCGGATGAAATATTCGGCTTAGGGCGATCCGAGCAGTTCAGAACAAGCAAGGGTGCCCACCCAACGGCTCCTGTGCCCGCCGCCCCCCGTCACCATCGACGGCGAGGGCTCGAGGCGATGGCAATAAATGCGCAATCGCCGTTCTCAGCGCGCGAGCACCTGCGCACGCGCGTCACCCGCATTTTCCAGCCACTGCTTAAGGCGTTCCAACCGCTCCTGGTCTCCCCCAAACTTCAGGCGCAGGCCTGCTTGAAAGTACGCATCCTTCGCCTCCTTATCCCGCTCTTGCGCATGGTAGACATTGCCCAGTTCGCCAAAACCGTCGGGATCCTCGGGCCGAAGTCGGATGTAATCCCGATAGAGAGCCTCGGCATCTTCCAGCCTTCCGCTGCGAAAGGCCTCGCGCGCCTGCGCCAGCACCGCCTCCGGCGGCAGGGCGCCCCCCTCCTCGCCGCTGTTCTGCGCGCGCGCAGTCATTGCCCGGTCGGGCGACCCGGGGCCTGGTAGTCCCTCGGGAGCGATGGGGCGCAAGCCACCGCGGACCTCTTTGGAGATAGATGCCAGGCCTTGTGGCGTTACGGCAGGTGCCGGTGTCGCAGGGCGCAGGGCGCCGGGTACCGGCAGCTTTTCCTCCACCGCCGCTCCCTTGGAGGCATTCTCGGCCTCCCCAGGCTCCAGCGGCCGAAACATGTGGCCTTCCGCCCTCGCCTTTGCGACCTGTGCTGCCCTCGCCTTGATCTCGGCCGCCAATCGGGCCTCCGCCACCGCCTTTTCTTCTGCACTGGCCCCTCGTGGTGGCTGCTTCATGAAGATACTGAACAGGTCGGCACGAAAGACCACCGCCACAACGAGAAACACGAGAAAGCCGAGCGCCACCAGGTGGGTGGCGAGCCAATGAACCAATTCAGTGAACCAGCGTCCCATGACTTACCCCAAAAGATCAGGATACAGAGCGGCCGCCACGGCGTTCCATTCCGCCGCGCCCTTGCTGCGGGGCTGCAACTCGAAAACAGCCAGCCCTTCGCTGAAGGAGCGCCGGTAGGCGGTCCGCTGGGCAAGACGCGGCTTCAGGTACTTTATGCCAGGCAGACTGACAAGGGCCGCCGCCGCCTCGTCCGACTCGCGGATGGCATGATGGGTGTCACCACGATTGATGAACCCCAGCACTTCAACATCCCTGTCCCCCGCATTGGCCGCGACGAAGCGCAAAAAGCGCTGGGTCGACCAGATGTCCGCCTGACTCGGCGGCACGGGTACCAGGATCCGGTCGGCGATCCCCAGGGAGCGCTTCAAATTATCCATTGAGGCAGTGCCCACATCGATCAACAACTGATCATGCTCCCGCAATTGATCGATATCTTTCAACGCATCGGCGGCGAGACGGGGAACCATCGGCTTATACCCTTCCTCGCTCCTGACCTGCAGCACGTCACTGAGCGTCGCCTGCGGATCTGCATCCACCACGGCCACGTCCACGTCTGCCAATGCCAGCCAGACCGCCAGATTGAACGTCACAGTACTCTTGCCCGAGCCTCCCTTGAGGCTGCCGATCATCGTGATCATCCCTCGGTCCTCGCATACCCGATAGTTGTCTCCCCCGCAGCCACCCGGCGCATCCGGACATTGATTGTTTTCACCAGCCGCGCTCTATGATGCTCCTCGCCTGCCATCCTGCACTAGCCTCCTTCGATCTCTCGTCTCACGGACGCCACATCGAGCCCGACCCATCCTGCTCTACCATATGGCGACCCTTCGCCGGCGTCAGCCGCCGCACCAGAGGCAACCGGCATCGCCGAACATCCCGGCGAGCGGCAACCCGAATCCGCTCCCGCCCAACGGACTTCCCATGCCAGGTATCCATGCGTCAGGCCGCCAGCCAAATGCCGCTTGGGGCGTACCCGGCCACCCTCCCCAGGGTGAACCAAAAGGTGTCGGCATGGCGCCAAAAGACGGAAAACCCCCTCCCCAGGGGCTGGCACTCAGACCGGGGAACGATCCATAGCGACCCAGTGCACCCTGGCGATAGCGTGAGGGAAAGGGACGCCCCGCACCCCCCGGAAATCCTGCCATCGGTGCGGCAAACCCCGGCCTCACGCCACCCCCATACGGCATCCAGGGAACCCCGTAGCCACCATAGGCCAGCTGCCCCGGAGCGGACATCGGCATCCAGGGCGGCGGCGGTGGAGGCGGGGGCGGGCCGTACTGAGGCGGCATCGGCATTGGCGGCGCGTAACCGGCCGCCCACGGCGATGGAGGCACCCAAGGCGCCATAGGCATCGGTCTCCGTACCGCGTAACCCCAACCCCAGGGCGGCGCAGGCGCCGCCACCGGAGGCTGGGGCGCTCTGGCGACCAGGGGTGGTGAGATCGGACGCCAGGCGTACTGACGCGCGAAGGCAGGCGCCCCATATTGGCCACTGGGCGCAGGCATGCTTCCGCCGCGCGGCGGGTAGGAAGCATAAGGGCTGGACATGCCACGCGGTGGCATGCGTGCAGCAAGCCCCTGCGCCACAGGTCGGAACTGGGAAGGCAGTACAGCAGGCGGCGGGGGCGGCGGTGGAATCCTGCGCTGTTCTTGTTCAGCGGATATGTCACTCGGCCTCCACTCGGCTCCGACTGCCGCATGGCTTGCCTGCAAGGGTACGAGGGTCAGGATACAGGAGGCACAGAGATTCCGAATACGACGATTGAACTTCATTCTTCACACTCGACTAGTTGCTGAACATGCCGCCGATTCTGCCGGTCTCCGCATGATAACGGGCCGCACGGCAATCGCCCGGCAAGAACTGGACGCGCAGGACCGACTCCAGCCATGAATGGCATTCCCCTCGTCCTCGCTCAATAAGGCCAAAGGGGCGGCGCAAGTAATGGTGAAGCAGGATACGGCAATTGGGGATAGGGCGCCACGGGTACCGGCATCTGCGGATAGGGTGGCACGGCCACCGGCGGCGGCAAAGTACTGTACCCGTAAGGAAGACCCAGATAAGGGTTCGGCGCCGGCATAGCGCCGTATCCGTAGGGGCTGCCTAGGTAGGGCGTCGGTGGCGCCAGCGGTACTGCGGGAGGCGCAACGGCATAGGGGAGCGACCCCCATCCCTGATAACCGGTAATCGGCCACTGGGCATAAGGCGCCACGGTGCTCGGTGCGGGGGCCGTCGTGGCAGCTTCCCGTTCTGTCAGATGACGTCGCCTTATTGGCCGAAACTGCGAATCGAGTGCGCCATCGTCCTCCGCCTGAACCACCTGGATTGCCGCGGGCCGGGCCGAGATCAGCGGAGCGGCCACGTCGACACTGGCAAGCGGCAGCGCCACTGCCGGCATCCGAATCATGCGTCTGGAAAGCACCTGTGAGCGACGAGACAGCAACCCGCCATGCTCCAATGGGCGGAACTGGTGGCGCGCCGAAGGTAAACCACCAAGGACAGCTCCACCGGCGGCCTTGGGCGGCTCACCCGGCAGCATCGTCAACACCACCACCATGCCGCACAAGCCGGCAACACGGGACCACCACCTTTGGCTCCTGCTGACTTTCATTACACGGTTTTCCGACCAGTAGCAGACGGAACTGTCCCCTCGAAACGCCTCCCCAATCGGACCCGTCGCCGACGGGCCACCGATTGACCACATATTGCCTATCTATCTAACTAAGGCTAACTATAGTCACTACGGCCGCCCGCTGCCGATACGGGCGACGTCCCAGCGGATGAGAGTCGTCACTTCGCCAGAGCGGTCGGGTTGAAAATAGGGGTTGGTCGGGCTGGATCAACCCAGGCCGTCATCGCTCAGGTTGTCGGGTGCCTTCAAGCGGATGCCACGCCGCGTACGGCCGTTTTCATCCTTGCCTTCGTCCTTCTTTTCGGGAGTGGAAGGCTTCTTCACGGGTTTTGTAGCCACCTTAGCGGCCGCCTTTGCCTGCTTTTTCTTGGTGTTACCGCCCTTCCGGTTCGACGCCTTCTTCGCCACTTTCTTCTTGGCTGTCTTCTTTGCCGCCTTTTTCTTCGCGGTCTTCTTCGCCGCCTGTTTTTTTGGCGCCGAGGTCACAACCGGCGCTTCCGCCTGCGGCTGCGACTGTTCCGGCACCTCGGTCTGAGGCTCAGGCTCAGAACCCGTATCTGCACTGGGCGCCGGCGCTGAAGGTACAGGCTGCTGCTCCGCCCGGCTGCCCCCCTGTGCAGGCGCCTGATCGGCCGCCAACTGCACGCCATTCGCGGGAGCGCCGGCAACGGCGGCCCCGGAAACGGAGGGATTACTGGCGGGTGCAGACGGCGTTGCATCGGCCTTTGCGGCGCGGCGCTCCTTGAGTCCCGCAAACCAGGACACCAGCGCCCCCACCAGGCCAACCAGTGCAAAAACCCCGCTCATCAAACCACCCCAGGCACTAACCCAGAGCGGCGTACCCGCTTCCTCTCCGTGCTCCCGCGGGTGCGTCTGCTCGGGCAACAATCCCTTGGCCGCACAATCCACATTGGCCACATCACAAAGCGACTCAGCGGCATTGGCGCATCCCAGCGGGATGACGATCAGAGTCAGAATGGTGGAGACCAGCACGCCGGAAGCCAACGAGATGGCCATGCCCTGGAAGATGGGATCGAAGAAGATGACCGACGAGCCGCCCACCAGCGCCAGTGCGGTGATCACGATCGGCCGGGTCCGCACCTTACAGGCCCCGATCACCGCCTCCACGACACCCACACCCTCCCGGAGCTTGTGTACCGAGAAGTCCACCAGCAGGATAGAGTTGCGCACGATGATGCCCGCCAAGGCAATCCAGCCGATCATCGAGGTGGCGGTGAATTCGCCCCCCCAGCCCATCTGGAAGAACAGCATATGGGCGGGGATGATGCCGAGTAAGGTCAGCGGGATCGGCGCCATGATCAGGGCGGGCACCCGGAAATTGCCGAATTCCCACACCACCAGGATATAGATGAAGGCCAATGCGGCGATGAAGGCCAGGCCCATGTCGCGGAAGGTCTCATAGGTCACCGTCCACTCGCCGGCCCATTCCACCCCGGAATGCTCATCCGTGGGCGGCGGCCCAGTCCAATAGAAATGGTCGCACAGACGCACCCCATCCGGCGTCTCACAGCCCACTTCCTCGAGCTTGTCCATCACCTCGAACATGCCATAGATAGGGGCCGCCAGCTTGCCGCCGACATCGGCAACGACGTACTCCACCGGCCGCAAATCCTTGTGGTAGGCGATAGGAGATTCCCGGCGCCGCTCGAAGGTTCCCAGCTCACGCAGGGGTATCGCCTTCCCGTCCGGCGTTGGCACCAGAATGTCGCCCAGGCGGGACACGTTGGAACGTTCCGCCAGCGGAATCTGGATCACGATCGCGATGGGCTCATGACCCGCGCGCTGTTTCACATCACCCAGTACCACGCCGCCGAGGGCCATGCCGAGCTCGCGATTGATCGCCTCTACCGTGATGCCTCGGCGCTGGGCCTTCTCGTAGTCGATTTCGAAGTGCCAGTAGTCGTAGGGATCGCGCATGTAGTCGTCGACATCCACCAGGCTCTTCGTCTGACGGAAGATATCGGTCAGCATGGTGGCGACCTTGCGCCGGGTATCGGGGTCCGGCCCATGCACCTCCGCGACTACCGATTCGAGCACAGGAGGACCGGGGGGCATCTCCACTACCGCAAAGGTCGCCCCACTGCCTTCCACAATTTTTTTGACCTCCTCGCGCGCGGCGACGGCGATCTCGTGACTGGTTCGCTTACGCTCCGTCTTGTCGAGGAGATTGATCTGCACCTCGGCCTGCCAAGGCTCGTTACGCAGATAATAGTGACGCACCATGCCATTGAAATCGAAAGGTCGGGCCGTGCCTACATAGATCTGGGCGTTGACCACCTCGGGCATACGCCGCAACCGATCCGCGATCCGGTGGGCCGTATTGCTGGTAACGGCGAGCGCCGTGCCATCGGGCATGTTCAGTACAACTGCAAATTCCGGCTTGTTGTCCAGCGGCAGCATCTTGACTGCCACCCACTTGAAATAGAAGAAACTGCAGGTAAACAGAAAAATCGCCCACATGGTGAGACGGAACAGCCTCGCCTTTCGCGGATTCTGGATCATCGGCGTCAGAATGCGCCGATACAGACCATCGAGCCTCTCAGCCATCGCCTGTTCGCGTTTCTCGGCCGACTCTAGGTATTTCATGCTGGGCCGGAAGATGCCGTGGTTGGCCAACCAGGGCGTGAACACAAAGGCGGCGAAGAGGGACACTGCCATCGCCACCGAGCCCAGCACCGGTATGGGCAGCATGTAAGGTCCCATCATGCCACTCACGAACCCCATGGGCAGCAGGGCGCCGATGACCGTCCCAGTGGCCAGGATCGTGGGATTGCCCACCTCGCGCACTGCATCCACCGCAATGGCCATATCCGTGCTTTCTGATTCGAGCCAACGGCGATAGATGTTCTCGACCACCACGATGGCATCATCCACCAGGATGCCGATGGAGAAGATCAGGGCAAACAGCGACACCCGGTTGATGGAGAAATCGAGCAGCCAGGCGACGAAGAGAGTGAACAACAGCACCACTGGGATGACCAGCAGGACCACGATCGCGGGCTTGAGCGCCCGGAAGGCGCCCCAGATGAGCAGGAATACGATGCCGGTTGCGACGAACAGCTTGAAGATCAGCTCATTGACCTTGTCCTCGGCGGTCTTGCCATAGTTACGGGTCACAGTGACATTGACATCATTGGGGATCAGCACGCTCCTGAGGTCGTTCACCCGGGCGATGACCTCCTGTGCCACCTTTACGCCATTGGCGCCCTTCTTCTTGGCTACCGCAATCGTCACCGCAGGCACTGCCACCGCCTTGTTCAAGTCTCCGCTGGCGGCACCGGAATAGAAGGCAACCAGCTGCTTGGCGTCCTCAGGGCCTTGGCGCACGTCAGCCACGTCGTGGACATAGACGGGGACACCATTGTGAATGCCCAGCTGCAGGGACTTGATATCCTCGACGGTCTTGAGAAAGGCACCGGAGACGACGATGAGATGGGACCCACCTGACTCGACGTCCCCCATCTCCTGCTCGATGTTGGCGCCCTTGATGGCGGCGGCCACCTGACTGAGGCTCAGGCCATAACCGGCAAGTCGCTCGGGATAGACCTCGATGATGACCTGCTCGGCACGCCCGCCGACCACGAAGCTGTTCCCCGTCTCCGGAATTTCATTCAGTTTCTGCAATACGGACTGGGCCAGCCGCCGCAGCTGCGAATCGTCCACGTCCGGTATGCCATCGTGGTTGTAGTCCTTGTCCGACCACAGGGTCACCGTCACCACTGGCACGTCGTCGATGCCCTTGGCCTTGACCAGCGGCTGCATCACGCCGGGCGGAATCTTGTCCTGGTTGGAGGCGAGCTTGTCGTTGACCTTGACCAGCGAAGGCCCCATCTCCTCGCCCACCTTGAACTGGACGGTCACGACACCCCGGCCCCGTTCAGCGGCCGAGTAGACGTGCTTCACTCCGCCGATCTCGTACATGAGACGTTCCAACGGCTGGATGGCGAGCGAGACCACCTGATCCACGTCGGCGCCCGGATATTGCACGAACAGGTCGATCATCGGCACCGAGATCTGGGGATCCTCTTCGCGTGGCGTTATGAGCAAGCCCAGGATGCCCAATCCAAGCATCGCCAGATACAGCAGCGGCGCCAGCGGAGAATCGATGAAGAAGCGCGCGACCGAACCTGCGATCCCCAGGCTGTGTTCTTCCGCCTCTACGCCGGATTCCCAGTCGGGCTTGGTGTCCATCTCACTCATATTTTCACTTTGCTCATGGCGACCATCCGTAATCTGCCGCCTCTCAGCCCTTTTCCTTCGCTTCGCCCGCGCCGGCCGGCGCGGGCTTGATCTCGTTGAGCAAGGTGGGACCCGGATGGACGAAGACCCGATCACCTTCGGCAATACCCGAGAGCACCTCGGTCATGCCATTGGGCAGACGGCGCCCCTCGCGGATCATCCGCAGCTCGGGGCCGCCTTCGGCATCCCGCACATATACCACCGGCAGGTTGCCACGATAGAGAATGGCCGAAGTGGGAATGACCGGGAGCCGTTTGGCGCTGGCAGCCGCCTGCGAGGTATCGGGCACCAGCACCTTTGCATACATGCCTGGCTTGGAGACGCCCTTCGGGACATCGAACTTCACCTTTACTGTATGGCGCTGGGGATCGGCCATCGGGAAGATCTGCGCGACCCGCACGTCGACCGGATCCGGATGGTCGTCAAAGGTGGCCGCCTTGCGCAGAATCAGCATCGGCTTCAGACCCTGGGCAAGACGCGCCGGCAGATCGACCTCTACCTGCAACCAGGTCACATCACCGAAATCCAGCAGCGGTTGCCCGGGCTGGACGGTATCCCCTTCCTCCACATACTTGCTCAGGATCACGCCATCGAAGGGGGCGACGCTCTTGGTATCACGCAACTTGGCATCGATCGCCTGGATTTCCGATGCCGCCCGCAGCATGGCGCTGCGCGCCTGCTCGACGCGGGTGGTCGAGGCGTAGAGATCCGCCGATCGCTCTGCGCCCCGGTCACGTTCCCCGAAGAAGTCCTCCGCAGGTCGGGTGAACATCTGGTCGAACAGATTGGGAATTCCCATGCCGCCCGGCGCGGCCTTGGTGCGCGGCGACCAGAGCTCTCGCGTGTATTGGACACCGGCGTTACTCAGTTGTGCCTGGGCCGACTGGTACTGGGCATAGGCAGCGGCGCGCTTGGCCAATAGTTCAGCTTCGTCCAGGGCGACCAGCAGCGACCCCTGCTTGAAATAGTCTCCCTCGACCCCGGCGACGTATTTCACCCGACCCGGCAATTGTGCCGCCAGGGTCACCTGGCGATAGGGGACCACGCTGCCTCCGATTGCGACCGAAGGAACCTGACTGGACGACCTGACCTCGAAGACCTCACCATTTGCCGCGTTCGCCGAATCCGCCACCTTGGCAGATTCGTCCGCGAGAGCAGTGCCCGGGCTCAGAACACTCCATACACCCACAACAGCCGCAGTCAGGATTCTACGCATGGTCTCTACAAGGTCCTTGTGGCGGCGCGAACAGCGAGGTCTAGCGCCGGAAGTATCGTTATGGTTCTGCACTTGACGGAATCGCGGCAACCTGCACCCGGCGAGCCCGAGAGATGGCGGCCAGCGGGGACCGCACGGAATCCGGGTGATTATCCCTCACCGAAGCGCCGCTTTGCAATTGATCGCGGTTAGATCTCCGCGACCAGCCGATCGATACCCCTCACACCCAGATAGCGTATAGCTCGTCGGGAGGAGGGAGTCAGAGATATTGGTAAAAACCCTAAACGACGGGAAAGCCCGGCACCCCCGATCTTCCCGATAACCCTACCCACGGCCCCTGTCAGAGGATAACATCGGTCACCATGGAAACCGCGCGGCCAAAGGGAGCCACATGACCGGCAGCAATGTGATCGAGCACCGCCTGAAACAACTGGAAACCCATCTCGAGCAGGAAAACCCGGTGCTGCTCAATGCAGTACAGAGCTTTCGCAAGCTCGACCTGGTGACCCGCCACATGGGCCTGATCGACGAAGACCAGTCGCATGCCACCCACATACCCTGGTGGCCGCTGATTTCGGTCCTCGGCACGTTCTCGGCCGGCAAGTCGACCTTCATCAACGACTACCTGGGCGAGAAGCTGCAACGCAGCGGCAACCAGGCGGTCGATGACAAATTCACGGTCATCTGCTACAGCAAGCAGAGCGAGCCGCACACCCTGCCCGGTGTGGCGCTGGACTCCGACCCTCGCTTCCCCTTCTACAAGATCAGTGCCGAGATCGAAAAGGTCGCGGCCGGAGAGGGCTCACGTATCGACGCCTACCTGCAGCTCAAGACCTGCGGCAGCGAACGATTGCGGGGCAAGATCATCATCGATTCACCGGGGTTCGATGCAGACGCGCAACGCACCTCCACCCTGCGCATCACCGATCACATGATCGACCTGTCGGACCTGGTGCTGGTGTTCTTCGATGGCCGCCATCCCGAGCCGGGCGCGATGCGCGATACCCTCGATCATCTGGTCGACCAGACGATACGCCGCCCCGATTCAGGCAAGTTCCTCTATATCCTGAATCAACTCGACACCACCGCCCGGGAGGACAACCCGGAAGAGGTGGTCGCCGCCTGGCAACGGGCCCTGGGAGAGCGCGGACTCACTGCGGGCCGCTTTTTCACCGTGTATAGCAAATCGGCCGCCAACCCCATCGAGGACCCGGCACTGCGCGAGCGCTTCGAAAAAAAGCGCGATGCCGACCTGGCAGAGATCTACGCCCGCATGCAGCAGGTGGAGGTGGAGCGCGCCTACCGTATCGTCGGCAGTCTCGAGAAGACCGCCCGCGATATCGAGGAGAAGACCATTCCGGCATTGCTGGAACTGATCACCACCTGGCGCAGGCGCACCCTGGTCGGGGACGCCATGGTTCTGTTACTGGCAGTGGCCCTGTTCATATTCGGCTCTGTCGAGTTCGGACAATGGGAGGGATGGCAGTACAAGGCCGGCTGGTGGACCTGGCTCACCGAAACCCCGCTACGCATGTTCCTGGGTGCCCTCGGGGCCTATATCGTTTGGCTTGCGCTGCACTATGGCGTGCGCCATCTGGCGGCCCGCTCCGTGGCGCGCCTGGCCCGTAAAATAGGCGAATCACGCGGCATCCGTGGAGATCTGGCCGCCGCGTTTCTTGTCAACACGGTGCCATGGCGCAGCATCTTCAGCAAGAAACCGCGCGGGTGGAGACGGCGCGACCGGCAGCGCATCGCCGAGGTGCTCGAGGACACGGATCGGTACGTGCAGGACCTCAACGACAGCTTCACCGATCCTTCCGGCTCGCCCAGGATGGCAGAGGAATCGTTGTCCGAGCCCGCCCCCAAGGAGGCATGAAGCAGGCCCGCATCGGTATCGACCTGGGCGGCACCAAGATCGAGGGGGCGCTACTGCTGCCCGACGGCTCACTGGCCAGGCGGATTCGCGTCGCCACGCCGCAGGGTGACTACCAGGCCACCCTGGATGCCATCGCGGCACTGGCGGAGCGGCTCGACCCGGGAGGCGATCTTCCATTGGGCATCGGCACCCCCGGCTCACGGTCACCCGCCACCGGCTTGATGCGCAATGCCAACTCCACCTGCCTGAACGGCAGGCCCCTACTGGACGACCTGCGTGCATGCTCGGGCCGCCGCGTGAGAATGGCCAACGATGCGGACTGCTTTGCCCTGTCCGAGGCAATCGACGGTGCGGCGCGGCATGCACGCACCGTTTTCGGGGTGATCATCGGCACTGGCACCGGGGCAGGCATCGTGGTCGACGGACAGCTTCTTTCGGGCCCCAATGCCATTGCCGGCGAATGGGGACACAATCCCCTGCCCTGGCCGACCGACGCCGAGCTGCCCGGCCCACCCTGCTACTGTGGCAAGCGGGGCTGCATCGAGACCTATCTTTCCGGCCCCGGCATGTGCCGCGACCATGGCAGCGAACTGGACGCCCCGTCCGTCGTCGCCGCGGCCGAGTCCGGAGATCCCGATGCGCGTGCGACCCTGGATCGCTATTGCGACCGCCTCGCGCGAGCCCTGGCGAGCGTAATCAACATCCTCGACCCGGACGCCATCGTGCTCGGTGGCGGCATGGGGCAAATCGAGGTCCTGTACGACGCATTGCCCCAACGCCTGCCCCAGTATCTCTTTGCCGACACCTGCAACACGCGGATCCTGCGGCCGCAACATGGTGACTCCAGCGGCGTGCGCGGCGCCGCCTGGCTCTGGCCGCTGCACCAGCCCAGCTGAGGTTATAGAATTACCAATTATCATTTCGAGCGTAGGCGCGGGGAATCTCTCCGTCCTATCGCTGATCTAAAGGATTAACCGGACTCGGTGGATCGTATCGATGAAGCGTGATTTGGCAAAAGAGCTGGTGCTGCCCCGCATCGAGGTGCCGAAGCATCCCGAATGGCCCCGCCTGGCGCCTGCCGAAAAGCAGGCACTGAAAGACCGTATCAAACAATTGTTAAAGGAACGCGACGGTGTCCTGGTGGCACACTACTACGTCGACGGCGACCTGCAGGCCCTGGCCGAGGAGACGGGCGGCTGCGTGGCAGACTCCCTGGAGATGGCCCGCTTCGGCGCGCGTAGCGACGCCCACACCCTGGCGGTATGCGGCGTGCGCTTCATGGGCGAGACGGCCAAGATCCTCAATCCCGAGAAGACAGTCCTGATGCCGGACCTGAAGGCGACCTGCTCCCTCGACGAAGGCTGCCCGGCCGACCTGTTCAGTGAGTTCTGCGACCAGCACCCCGACCGCACCGTGGTGGTCTATGCCAATACCAGCGCCGAGGTGAAGGCCCGGGCCGACTGGACCGTGACCTCGGGAATCGCCCTGGATATCGTCCGGCATCTGCACGAGAAGGGAGAAAAGATCCTGTGGGCGCCCGACAAGCACCTGGGACACTATGTGCAGCGACTGACCGGCGCCGATATGTTGCTGTGGGAGGGTGCCTGCGTGGTCCACGAGGAGTTCAAGGGCTTTGCCCTGGACCGCCTGCGCCGTCTGCATCCGAACGCCGCGGTGTTGGTGCACCCGGAATCGCCCGACGAGGTGGTCGATCAGGCCGACGTGGTCGGCTCCACCACGGCACTCATCAAGGCGGTACAGGAACTGCCCAACGAGGAATTCATCGTCGCTACCGACGATGGCATCTTCTGGAAGATGCACCAGCTGGCACCGAACAAGAAACTCATTCCTGCCCCCACCGCCGGGGAAGGCGCGACCTGCGAATCGTGCGCCCATTGCCCCTGGATGGCGATGAACGCGCTGCAGAATCTGGAGACCACCCTGCGCACCGGCGCCAACGAGATCCACATCGACGAGGCAATACGCGAACGGGCGGTGGGCTCCATCCAGCGGATGCTGGACTTCGCCGAAAGCCGGCGCTGACCGCCATGGCATAAGGTCCGGCCTTTCCCGAAAATGGGAAATCCACCGCGAAGGGCGCCAAGGTACGCAAAGGTTCTACGGTCGATGGGCGGGATGAATTGAGCTCCGCAAGACCCATCGGGCGCGGTGCTCATCGGTGGGTTTCGCTTCGCTCAACCACACCCTACGCAGGCTGCCACCTGCAGATGACGAAAAATACGCCGCGATAGGTGCCAAGGGTCGCAAATAAAATGGAAATGACAATAGCGACAATGAAGGCCTTTGCGTGGCTTTGCGCCCTTTGCGGTCAAATGTAGGCCCTGGAATCAGTCAGCCGGCCAGCCGCCGCGCCTCGACCAGCGCCTTGATCGCCTCGGCGATCTCACCCTCCGGGTGTGCCGCATCCAGTGCCAGCGCCTCCTCGGCCACCGCCCGCCAATGGGCGCGACCCTGCACCGCCAGGGTCCGCAGCGCCGATGGCTCGCGATCGATCCGCCACGCCTCATAGGCGGATTGCAGCGCCGGGAACAGCGCCTTGCGCATATGCCCGAGGTTGCCGATATAGGCGTGCAGCACCGCGCCGTCACCGAGGTCATCGAGGATCGCAGGGAGGGTCCGCAGGCAGTCAGCGAGATGATCCCGCACCGCCCGCAACATCAGCTCGGCCGGTGTGCCGAGCACCCGCAGCAACAGCCCCTCCCAGGCCTCCCCGAGCATCTGACCCGCCTGGTATTCGCCGATCTCGTGATCCCGCACCACCTGCATCTCGCGTTCGGTCATCATCTCCAGCGCCTGCTCCACGTCCCGCTCGAAGGGGTAACAGGCCAGTGCACGCCCCATCGCATTGTCGGGCCGGCTCCACAGCCAGGACTCGTACTTCTCCCAGAGCAACTGCTTCAGCGAATCGCGGCGCAGGAAGATGTCTCTGCCGCGTAACAGAGCGGGCGGCACATGCAGACCGCGCGCCAGCTCACGATCTCCGATCCAGAGATGGAAACCGTCCTCGCCCTCGACATGGTGGCGCAGCCGTGTGAGGAAGAACTGCGCCCGTCCCGAGTGCACGAGCCCGGCGCTGTAGAGGTAGCCGAGATCGGCAATGCGCAGATTGATCCCGGCCACGTCGAAGGGATCGAGGCGATGCTCGCCGATCCGCAGGGCCTGGTAGTCCGCCCCGGCAAGGGAATCCCACAGGGCCTCGCGCCGGCTCAGCCAATCGCCCACTTCGTCCTTGTCGATCGGCGTGGCATAGGGCAGCCCCTGCTCCCAGCGGTAGTATTCGCGCATCTTCATCAGATAGGTGCACAGGCCATAGTCGGTGCCGTGGCGGGCATCGCTGATGTGACAGTTGTGCTGGACCTGGGCAACCAGGGCATCGATCTCCAGGTTCATGGCAAGGGTGCTCCTGCGGTTGTTTCCGAGTAAAATACTCGGCTATTTAGCGAATGCCAAGGCGGGGAAATACCAATGGCACTGAGGATCAAGAGTCGCTGGCACAATGACGAAGGGGAACGCTCTCTCGAAGAGATCGCAGGGGCCCTGGCCTTCATCGCCTGGCGGATCGCCAAGGACAAGGCCATCAACCTGCACGGGGAGGACTTCGTCTACGAGACCGACGAGCAACGCATGGCGGTGATCGTCGAGTACCTGATCTTCCAGCTGCAGATCGTGGACCGCATCGCCCATCTGAGACTGGGCCTGAACGAGGAAGAGCGGCGCCAGCTGGTCGTGACCCTGGCCAAGCACCTGGCCGGCCACCTGCAGGACAACTCGATCGACCTGTTCGGCCCCGGAGACTATGTGGGTCCCTTCATCGAAAAGCTGAACCAACGGGGAATGGAATACGCGGATTTCAGCTACAGCGGAGAGGGACCCTCCTACCCCTTCTTCCGCCACCTGGGGTACGAGATCCAGCAGATCATGGGCGAGACCCAGGCCAACCGTTGGGTGATAGACCAGGTGATGGACAAGGACGGGCCGGACGTTGACCGCGAGGTTCGCCGGGCTATAGAGAACCTTTTCGAGTAACAGCCCAACGTCCGGAAGACCAAAGGCAGCAGACACAAAAAAGGCGGCCGTGGCCGCCTTTTCTCGAGATCGAAGCGTCGATCAGCCCTTCACCCAGTTCCCGAAGTTATCGGTATTCTTTTCTTCGCCATCGGCATAACCAGCTTCATAGGCCTCGGTGATGCGCTGCTCTTCCCGCTTCGGGTTCTGCAGGAAGCCCGCCTGCCAGCCCTGGATGTATTCCTCGTCCACACCCATCTCTTCCATCTTGGTCACAGCGTCGTAGTAGAACTGGTTCATATCCGATCTCCGATTGACAATCCAAGCCGCCCATTCGGTACGGCGCACAAAAAAGGGGCCCACAGAGCGATCCGCCGGCCAACGCCCCGGATCGAAGAAAGAGATGTTCGACCTGGGCGGCTCAAAAAAACGGGCATTAGAATAATCTAAAGTACTCACCCCTGACAAGGGCGCCAAAACGCGCGGCGTTCCGGCGCCAAGCCCGTGTGCTGAAGGGGGTTGAAACTTGGCGGCTGCCTCACCATGCTTGCCGGTTGGTCAGGTAGCAATACCTTCAATCCCCAGCGACGAAGTGGAGTCAATATGCGTCCGGCCCAACTGCTCACCATCCTGGACCGTGAATTTACCAGCACCCTCGAAGGCCACCATACACCTGTCATGCTCTGGGGCCCGCCGGGAGTCGGAAAGTCGGACATGATCCGCCAGACTGCCGAGCGGCATGGGGTGCCGGTAATCGACGTTCGGCTGTCGCAGATGGAGCCCAGCGACCTGCGTGGCATTCCCTTCCGCAGCGGAGAGCATGTTGAATGGGCCACCCCCGCCATTCTGCCGGACGCCCAGCGCCACGGCGAGCGCGGCATCCTGTTTCTCGACGAGATCACCTCGGCCCCGCCCAGCGTCTCCGCGGCCGCCTATCAATTGATCCTCGACCGGCGCCTCGGTGAATACCAGGTGCCCGAGGGCTGGGCCATCTTCGCCGCCGGCAACCGCCAGGGCGACCGGGGCGTGACCTATACCATGCCGGCGCCGTTGGCCAATCGCTTCTCTCATTTCGACGTGGAGGCCCACCTCGACGACTGGGTGGCCTGGGCCTATCAAAATGGCATCGACGAAAAGGTGATTGCCTTTCTACGATTCCGGCCCGAACTGTTGTTCGACTTCGATCCGGCACACAACCCGATGGCCTTCCCTTCGCCTCGCTCCTGGGAGTTCGCCCATCGCAGCCTGCAGAAGTTTGGCAATAACCCGGAACTGCTACAGGGGACCCTGCAGGCCTGCGTGGGTCCGGCCGCCGGGATCGAGCTGACCGCCTTCGTCAACAGCCTGGACAAGATGCCCGACCTGGACGATATCGTGGCCGGCAGGGAGGTCCCCGTTCCCGAAGAGATCGACCTGCAATACGCCGTGGCCGCCGCGCTGGTGGGGCGCGCCATCCGCGCTGCCGACCAGCCCGAAGGGCAGACCGTGATCGGCCACATCCTCGACTATGCCGGCACCTTTCCGCAGCGCGAGATGGGCGTGATGCTGGTCTCTGACCTGCACCGGGCCATCGGCGAGCAGCTGTTCCAGGTTCCCCAGTTCGGCACCTGGGCGAACGCCATCGCCGACGTGATGTTGTATGAATAACCTTTTTCACCACCAAGAGCGCAAAGAACACAAGGCCTTCCCGGGCTGCTCCCCGAGGCCCTCTTGCCGGCGTGCGGCCACCGGCACCCCTCTCCTTCAACGCCCTCTTCGGTGAATGGAATGGACCCGCAGAAGATCGAAACCAAGCTGGCCGCCGCGCGCACCAAGCTGATCCTTGACAAGCCGTTCCTGGGGGCATTGGTGCTGCGTCTGCCCATGGCCGCGGCCGACCCTGAATGGTGTCCCACCACCGCCACCGATGCGCGCAAGTTCTATTACAACCCGGAGTACATTGCGTCACTGTCGCTGGATCAGACCCAGTTCATGCTCGCGCATGAGGCGTTGCACTGCGCCCTGTCGCATTTTGCGCGCCGCCAGCATCGCATCAAGCACCGCTGGGATCTGGCCTGCGACTACGCGGTCAATCCGCTGCTCATGGAAGACGGCCTGACACCGCCGCCCAACGCGCTGTTCATCCCCCAGTACCTCGGCATGACCGCCGAGGAGATCTATCCCTTGCTCGACGAAAACGACCAGACCGAGACCCTGGACCAGCACCTCTACGACCAGGACAACCAGTCGGGTGGTGGTCAGCAGGGCAGCAACGCCCGCCAGGACAAGGAGTCCGACCAGCAACAGGGGCACCGGCCCAGCGACGGCTCGGGGGAACCGGACCAGAACGAATCCGATGGCGACCGGCCGCTCGACGAGCAGAGCGACGAGCGCGAGGGAGAAGGCGGCCAGCCGCTGGAGAACCAGGCCGACCAGGGGGACGCGGAAAGCGACGAATCGGACGAACAACAGGAGGGCCAGGGCGCCCCGGCGCCCGATCCCCTCAGTGTGGAGGAGCGGGAGACGCTGGAGGTCCAGTGGCAGCAGCGACTCGCCGGGGCCGCGCAACAGGCGAAACAGGCCGGCAAGCTCGGCGGCAGCATGGCGCGCCTGGTCGATCACCTGCTCCAGCCCCAGCTCCCCTGGCGCATGCTGCTGGCCCGCTACATGACCGCCATGGCGCGGGACGATTTCAGCTACATGCGCCCCTCGCGCCGGGAAGGCGATGCCATCCTGCCCTCGCTCAAGAGCTCGCAGATCGACATCGCCGTGGCGGTCGACACCAGCGGCTCCATCAAGGCCGCCGAGATCGAGGAATTTCTCTCCGAGATCGCCGCATTGAAGGGCCAGATGCGCGCCCGCGTCACCCTGTTGCCCTGCGACTCGCAATTGGCGCCAGGGGCGCCCTGGATCGTCGAGCCCTGGGAGGATTTCGACCTGCCGGAGCGACTCACTGGCGGCGGCGGGACCGACTTTCGGCCGGTATTCGACTGGATGGACGGGAACGGCATACAACCGGAGCTATTGATCTACTTCACCGATGCCGAAGGCCGCTTCCCCGAACGGGAACCGAACTATCCGGTCATCTGGCTGGTCAAGGGAAAAGAGAAGGTCCCCTGGGGACAACGGGTACAACTCAACTGACAGCGGCCCCTGTGGCCGGACTCCACAACGGCATACCATGCGCCCAACCAGTTTTCGCTCATTCTTCGCGGCCTTCTGCCTGACCCTGCTGTTCAGTCTGCCGGCCGACGCCCTGGACACCCGCCTGCCCGACCTGGGCAGCAGTGCCGGCACCATCATGACACCGGAGGCCGAGCGCAAGCTGGGCAAGGCCTTCATGCGCAGCGTGCGCCACAACCAGGCGGTCCTCGACGACCCAGTCATCAACGACTACATCCAGGACCTGGGCAACCGCCTGGTGGAGACCAGCGAAGCCAAAGGCTCACAGTTCCACTTCTTCGTCATCGACAACCATGAGATCAATGCCTTTGCCGGACCGGGCGGCTATATCGGCGTGTTCACCGGCCTGATCACCACCACCCAGACCGAGAGCGACCTGGCCGCGGTAGTGGCCCATGAAATTGCCCATGTCACCCAGAAGCACCTGCTGCGCGCCTGGGAGTCGGCCAGCAACATGACCATTCCCAATGCGGCGGTGATCCTCGCGGCGATCGCCATCGGCGCTGTGGCTGGCGGTGATGCGGGACTGGCCGCCGCCAGCGCCGGACAAGCGGCCTTTCTGCAGGAGCAGATCAACTTCACCCGCGCCAACGAACAGGAGGCCGACCGTGTCGGGATCGACATTCTGGCCAAGGCCGGTTTCGACGCGAATGCCATGGCGGCCTTCTTCTCGCGGATGGGCAAGGCGAACCGGGTCTATGCAACCAAGCTGCCGGAATTTCTGATGACCCACCCGGTGACCACCAATCGTATTGGAGACGCCATGGGAAGAGCAGGTCGGTATCCCTATCACCAGCCAAGCGACGACCTGCGCTATCACCTCGTCAAGGCGCGCCTGGGGCTGCGTGACGAGCCAGACCCGCTCGGCCGTGCCAACACCCTGAAGCGCCAGTTGGCCGAGGGTCGCTACCAGAACCGCGCGGCTGCCGAATACCAGCGCGCCCTGGCCCTCGAAGCGGGGAAGAAGCCGCAGCAGGCCGAAGTCATCCTGCAAAGGCTGCTGCATGACTTCCCCGAAACCGTGGAGTTCATTTACGAGAAGGCCCGCGTCGAACGGGCACAGGGCAAATCCGCACAGGCGCTCGATCTGTTGCGAAAATCGCTTGACCGCCATCCCGCCAGCCGTACCCTCGCACTGGCCTATGCCGAGCTGGCAATGGCGCAGGGGAAGACCAAGCTGGCGATCGAACAACTGCGCCGATACCTGGACTATTCCCCGGACGATCCCCGGGTATATGAATTGCTGGCCCGCGCCAGCGGCGCCTCGGGGCACCCGACCGAGGCGCATCGCTATCAGGCAGAATATCATTACCTCAACGGCGATCTGGAAGAGGCCATACTGCAGCTGGAGATCGCCCTGCGCTCGCGCGCTCTTGGGTTCTACGAGAGCAGCCGCCTGGAATCGCGACTGGCAGAGCTGCGCCACGAGCTGAAGCGTCAGAAGCAACGGGAATAATCCCGGGTCTGCGGCGTCTTGATCAGAAGTCTCTCGACCAGGAAAGTATTGACGCAACTGATAAACGAACCCGATTCCGGAGAAAGGCGCTGCATCAGAATTTTATGATATGCAGTTGCTTGCAGAAATAGCGACACGCAGGGTTGCACCGTGAATTCAAACGGTTATGCTTGGCGCTACCCGAACGGGCCAGCCTATTCAGATAACAATATAACGGCCGCCGACATGGTCGACGCACGAGAATCGATCAGTCGGCAATATCGTTCGAGTTGACTTGAAACCTTAACTTCACCCCAAGCGAGCATAGGAGGACATGCGATGCGGAACCCCGCAAGACACGCAACCATCGCTCTGACGCTGGCGGCGCTTTTCGGCGGTGCCAGTCTGATGCCACAGGTTGCCTCGGCAGCAAAACACGAAGACAGGGTAGCCATGGGCAAGGAGGTTGCCTGGGACCGCAAGACGGGCAACTGCCTGGCCTGTCACATGATGCCGGGCGGTAATCTGCCGGGCGACATCGGCCCACCCCTGATTGCCATGAAGGCCCGTTTCCCCGATCGCCAGAAGCTGTTCGACCAGATCTATGATGCGACGAAGAAGAATCCGGAATCCCGGATGCCCCCCTTCGGCAAGCACAAGATCATCTCGAACGCCGACATCGACGCGATCATCGACTACCTGTATACCCTCTGAGCAGGGTGAGAACCGACGATTTCCTTAGTTTCCAGGAGAACGAGACATGAATACCGATACCAAACGCCGAGTCTTCTTGAAAGGCTCCCTTGCCGCCGGCACCGTGGGTGTGGCGGTTACCGCCGGCCTGCTGACGCCGCAGACCGTGCTGGCCGCCTGGCCCGAAAAGGCCTTCCACGCCAAGAAGACGGACGAGGCCCTGAGCAACTCCCTTGGCTCGGGCACGACCGAGGCCTCCGACAAGATCAAGATCAAGGCTCCCGATATCGCCGAGAACGGCGCAGTGGTCCCGGTCACTGTGAGCAGCGACCTGCCCGGGGTGGAGAACATCGCCATCCTGTCCTCTGCGAACAACACGCCCCTGCTTGCCGTCTACAACCTTGGCAAGAACACCATGGCAAACGTCTCCTGCCGCATCAAGATGGCCAAGACCGGCGACGTGATCGCTGTGGTCAAGAGCGGCGGCAAGCTCTATGCAAACCGCAAGAGCGTCAAGGTCACCATCGGCGGTTGCGGCGGCTGATAGCGCCCTTCAACCACGACGGCTCAATCGAATTCGAGGTAATTACCAATGGCTAAAAGCTCAATCAAGATTCGCGCTAAGGCAAAGGGCGGCGTCACCACCGTCAAGTGCCTGATCAACCACCCCATGGAAACCGGTCTTCGAAAGAACAAGAAGACCGGCAAGATGATTCCGGCCCACTTCATCACCGACGTTGTGGCCAAGCACAACGATGCCGAGGTGCTGAGCGCTCAATGGAGTGGTGGCATCTCCAAGAACCCCTATCTTGCCTTCAAGTTCAGCGGCGGGGCCAAGGGCGACCCCGTGTCCATTGCCTGGACCGACAATCAGGGCAAGAGCGACTCTGCCACCGCGAAGATCAAGTAAAGACCCATTGATTCTGGAGATGCATAGGCATCTCCGGTCCACTCTGGGAGGAGATTTAAATCCATGAAAATGAAAAAGCTCGCGATCGCCGCCCTTTGCGCCCTTGTGGCCAATGGCGCGTTCGCTGCGAAGAAGGCCACGGACACCACGCCCGAAGAAGACCTCAAGACCTATCGCGACTACTTCTTCAAGCGCTTCCCCGGTGTCCCATTGCAGGAGTATGCCAACGGCGTCTATGCCATCGACAAGGTATCTCGAGACAGCTGGGAGGCCATCGAGGAATTCCCGCCCTACGAGCCCATGATCGAAGAAGGCGAAACCATGTGGAATACGCCTTTTGCCAACGGCAAGACCTATGGCTCGTGCTTCAATGACGATCCTGCCCAGCGCAAGCACTTCCCCCGCTGGGACGATGAACGCAAGACGGTGGTGACACTACCGATGGCCATCAACGAGTGCCGCAGCAAGAACGGTGAGAAGCCCCTCAAGTACAAGAAGGGAGCAATCGCCAACCTCCTGGCCTACATGGCCTACGAGTCACGGGGTCAGAAGACCAACGTCAAGATCCCCAACAAGGATGCGCTCGCGGCCTATGACAAGGGCAAGACCGTTTACTTTGCCCGCCGGGGCCAGTTGAATTTCAGCTGCGCCTCGTGTCACATGCAGTCTGCAGGGCAGAAGGTGCGTGCAGACATCCTTAGTCCGGTTCTTGGCCATACCACCGGCTGGCCGGTGTACCGCTCCAAGTGGGGTGAGCTGGGGACCCTGCATCGTCGCTTCGGCGGCTGCATGAAGCAGATGCGCGCCAAGCCCTACAAGGCGCAGGGAGAGGAGTTCCGTGACCTGGAATACTTCCTCACCCACGTGAGCAACGGGATCGAGTTCAACGGCCCCTCGGCTCGCAAATAGGCCCTGAGGCCACCGACCAAAAGGCCCGGCAATTGCCGGGCCTTTTTTTGTTTCATTGAGCGTGAAAACTGTCAGATAGCGATAGTGCTCTCTTCCGTCTTTTCCTCTTCGCCCTCCAGTGCCGCGAGTTCGTCCTGATCGAACAGCCCCCCGAGATCTTCCTCGAGCGGGTCCTCGGCCAGCAGCTCATCGATGGCCTCGGGCGCTATTGCTGCCAGCTCGTCCGTGGTTGGTTCATCAACTGCTGGCACCAAGAGGGCATCCTCTGTCCCGGGTTCATCCTCAGTCGTGGGCTCATCTTCGGGCTTGGTCATATCTTCCGCCCGAGCCGAATCCTGCGCAGGCGGTGGTTCGACAGCCTGCTCACTGATGTCCAATGCCTGCTCGTCCAGCTCCACCGGCGGCCTTTCCGGCAGGGTGCTGTTTGCCTCGAGAGCCTGCTCCTCCGCCTGAGTTGGCCCGGCGCCGACAGGCTCGGCCGCTGCGACCGCCGCTTCATCACCAGCTCCGGTATCCGGTGACACGGCGCTGGGAGCACCCCCGGCGAACATGCTGGAGTACTCACTCAGCATCCGGCTCATGGTCTCCATGGTGACGGTCAGCTCCTCGGACAGTCGCTGGTTCTCCTGGCGAAGCGCCTCCAGCTCTCCCGGATCTACCTCGCCCCCGCCAGTGGCCATTGCACCACCGCTGAGCCCCAGATAAGGCGCCGTCGCCGCCTCCACTGTCAGATGAAACTGCGCCGCATCTCCGGACTCCCTGTCGCGATAGACCTTGGCGAACCGCTGCAACAGTGCCAACTCTTCGCGCAGAATCGCCACCCGCGTCCTGTCGCGTTCGCCACCCTCGAGCCCCATGCGCGCTGCGAGGAACTGGTCGATGGCCGCCTCCCGCTCAGGCCGCCCCTTGCGGACCGTCTCCACCAGGCGCTTGACCGCCTGCCGATCCCTGCGTCCGGCCGCACTGTGGCGAAGCCAATAGATCAACAGCAAGACGAAGACGACCAGCAGCGCCTCACCACCGGTCACCGCCAACCAGAACAGCGCATCGCTCATGCGGCCTCCCCCTTGCTCAGGTCGAGGGTTTCGTCGCCGGCCGGGCTGTCCGCCTCGCTGGTTTCGACATCGCTGTCCACCTCCCCGTCCAGCTCGGCCTCCACCGCCTCGATCTCATCGGCGAGATCCGGCTCATCACCACCCTTACGGCGACGCAGGAACCACCAGACCCCCAAACCACCGCCGATCAACAGCAGATTGCCGAGACCCACGATCAGCGCGGGCATCAGCCAGCCTTCTTCCTCGGCCGGCGCTTCGGATACCGGCTCTTCCTTTTCAGGCTCGGCAGGCTCAGCTGGCGCGGCGGTCTGGCTCGTTTTTTCCGCGACCCTGGGCCCGGGGTCCTTCGCCGGCTGGGGAGCCTCGACGCCCGGGGGATAGACGGGGCCGTAATCCCGCGCAACCAGGTTGCCGAGTCGGCTCTTGCCTTCGACCTTGAAATAGACAGGCCGTCCCGGCTCGATCAAGCGATATTTTCCTTCGTTGGATGCAAGCACCTTTCGCTGCTGCTTGTCATCCTGTTGCCATACCGTGAGGCCGGCCCCATCGGCCAACACAGCGGTATCGGCTTCCACCTGCACCGCCTTGCCGTCGTCCACGAATTGAAGGGCCGCCGGTTCATGCACCCTTACCCGATAGCGCTTTTCGCGCATGAAGGTCGGGCTGTCGACGCTGAACAGCAATTCCACCTCATCGAAAGGCCGATCCTCGCGATAGCGCACGGAGTAGCGGCCATCGCCCGCCTTGGCGTCTCCTTCCTTGCCCTCGTCGTTCAGCCCCAGTGGGTCACTCCCCGCCTCGGTGATCGCATCGGCGCGCACATCCAGCAGCCGCAGGAAGGCCTTGCGATCGACCACCTTGCCCTTGTTGCTCAGGTGCGCACTCAGCGGGAGACCCTCCCCCACCGACAGATGAGCCGGCACCTCGGAGGTGCGCAGCTTGAGGTCGGTGACGATCATCACCCGGTTGTCGGGATCGACGTCCGCCTGCAGGGTCCACTGACCCCGCATCGGGGAACCAATGGTGATCAGGTCGTAGCCCTGATCGCGATACCAGGCCACCCCGGCAACCAGGTCACTATCGGTGTACTTCTCGCCCTTGGGCGAGATCAGGACCGGCGGCTGGGAATCCTTCTTGCGGAACAACAGCAGCGTGGCCTCCTTCACGCTCGCGTCCACGGCAAACTGATTGCCCTTCAGGGGCACTCCCTCCGGCTTGCCCACCTGCTCGAACACCTTGAGGAATACCCGACTGAGCTGGTCGGCGTTGTCCACCTGCTGGTACCAGCCGCCGGTCTCCGCCGAGAGTTTCTTCATCAGCTCATGGTCGGCACGCGCCGACAGCGCAATGGTATGTACCTGGATACCGCGCGCCTTCAGTGCGGGCAGCAACTCGTCGATGATGCGTTGTCGCGAGGCCGCACTCTCCCCTGCCTTCTTGGAGACGTCCACCATGCCGTCGGTGAGCAGCACCAAATGGCGGTTGTAGTCGCTCGGCGGGCCCGAGATACCCCTGGTGGCATCGCGGATCACCCGCTCGATGTCGGTGAACATGCCCGGTGAGCGAATCTGTTTGGAGGCCGCCAGGGCCTTCTTCTTCCAGGCCTTGTTCACCTCGCCCAGCGGCACCAGGGGATTGGTCCACTTGGCGAAGGTCCAGACTCCGGCCCGGGTGCCCGGCTGCAGCAGCCCGACCAGCATGCGCAGTGCCGGGCGTCTCAGGTTCTGCGGGTCGTTGCCACGCATGCTGCCGGAGATATCGATCAGCACCCGCACGTCGTTCTTCTCGGGCCTGTCGGCCGCAAGCGCCCCGGTCAGCCAGAGCAGGCCCAGTCCCAGCAAGATCCAACGGTTCCAGCGCAGCACCATGATTAATTAGTCTCCCGCAGGCACGGATTGCCCACAAAACGCGATATCAGCGTTCTTAGCGGCCTGGCGGGATCAAACTTGAGGAACGGTGGGAGTAGTAGCGAAGCCCTGATAAAAGCCGTCCTTGGCTTTATCAGGGTACGCTGCGCCGCAAACGCGGTTTGCGGCTAGCTTCGAAATCAATCGCTTGCAGCGATCGATTTTGGCGGCCCTTCCCTGGACCGCGAAAGGTCTGAATTCTTCAGACCTTCCTTAGTAAGGATTGTCCTGCCCGGGCAGGACCGGGGCGAAACGCCGATAGGCCCATTGGTATTGGGCAGGGTCGGCGGCGATGCAACGCTCTATATGCCGGTTCAGCGCCGTTGCTGCCTCGACCGGATCGGTACTGGCGATATCCTTGTCCGCGAGAAAATGCTCCATGCGGTATTGACCGTCGGCCAGTCTCCTCGCCCAGACGAAAAGTACCGGGGCGCCATAGCGCGCCGCCAGCCGCCCCAACAACACCATGGTGGCGCACTCCCGGCCGAAGAATGGGGCTACCGCCGCGGCTGCGCCGGCCGACTTGGGCACCTGGTCGGGCAATATGGCGACCACCTCGCCGGTCTTTAGCGCCCGGTTGAGCGCTATGATCCCGGCGCGCGAGGTGGGGACCATACGGATACGCGCGATGCTGCGCCCCTGGTTCATCAGGGACTCGATAAAGCGTTGTCGCGGTGGCCGGTAGAGCCCGGTGATCGGCAGTGCCTGATCGATGCCGCTGGAGACCATTTCCCAATTGCCATGATGCGGCATGGCCAGGATCAGGCCCTTGCCTTCGGCCACCAGCGCCCGCATGGCCTCGGGCAGGCCGTTCGGATCCACCCGTGCCGACAAATCCTCCTGCGACAGCCAGATACGTGGCATCTCGCAGAAGGTGATGGCACTCTCGATCAGGGCCTGCCTGGCCAGTGCCGCGCGCTGCATCTCATCCACCCCCGGATAGGCGATGGCCAGATTGGCGCACACGTTCCTCGCCTCGCGCCCGTTGAGCCGGAACATGGCGACCCCGATGGTCCGGCCCAACCGATGCAGGACTCCCCAGGGAAACCGGGCGAGCAGGCGCAGGCCACCTCGGGCAAGCCGGCTCTGAATCGAGTCTTTTCTCGCCCTTGCGGGCTCCATTTCTGCCATTCTTGATCTATAACAAAGCCTGGAACGAATCAGCCAACCGAGAGAATGCACCGATGAACGATCAGAACGAGCCGACCGCCCTCTCCCCCAAACAGACCTGGGAACTGATGCACCACGACAGCCGGGCTGTGCTCGTGGACATCCGCTCGACCATGGAGTACCTGTTCGTTGGGCACCCCAAGGGAGCGGTGCATGTCCCCTGGATCGATGAACCCGACTGGGAGGTCAATCCACACTTCGTCACCGAGATCCGCAAGCTGCTGCTCGGCGGCGTCGTCTGCGACCATGATAGCGGCTGCGCGCCGGTGATTCTCATCTGCCGCAGCGGCAAACGGTCACTGGAGGCGGGCAAGGCGCTGATCGAGGCCGGCGTCAAGAACGTCATGCACGTGGATGAAGGCTTCGAGGGTGACCTGGACGAGGAGCATCACCGGGGCAGCCTCGGCGGCTGGCGCTTCCATGACCTGCCGTGGGAGCAATGCTGACCGGCGGACTGTTAGAATCGGGCGCTCGCTCCAGACAGCCAGTTACGCCGTATGCCCACGCCCGTCATCCATTGCGACGATCCACTCGCCGCGCCCCTCCAATCCCTGCTTGCCCGCTATGGCCTGGAGCTCGAACGGGTACCGCCCGACAGCCCTATACCCGGCAGCTTCTGGGGAGACACCGAGGCCGGGCTGATCGCCAACCGGCTCTATGTACGACCCGATACCCCGCTGCATTCCGCGCTGCACGAGGCCTGCCATTACGTCTGCATGGATCCACACCGGCGCGAAGGCCTGGATACCGACGCGGGCGGTGACTACGACGAAGAGAATGCCGTGTGCTACCTGCAGATCCTGCTCGCCGATCATCTTCCCGGGGTCGGTCGCGAGCGCCTGCAGGCCGACATGGATGCCTGGGGCTACAGCTTTCGCCTCGGCTCGGCCCGCGCCTGGTTCGAGCAGGATGCCCAGGATGCACTGGCCTGGCTCAGGCGCCATCAAATCGTGGATAATGCCAGCAACCCGACCTGGGCCCTACGTCAGGATGTAACCGCAGTTCAGCAGGAAGTCCCATGATCAAGAAATGTCTCTTTCCCGCCGCCGGCTACGGCACCCGTTTCCTCCCGGCCACCAAGGCCATGCCCAAGGAGGTGATGCCGATCGTCAACAAGCCCCTGATCCAGTACGGCGTCGAGGAGGCCCTGGATGCCGGCATGGACAACATCGGCATCGTCACCGGTCGCGGCAAGCGCGCATTGGAAGACCACTTCGATGTGAGCTATGAACTCGAACACCAGATCAACGGCACGCCCAAGGAGGCGTATCTGGCGGACATCCGTCGTCTGATGGAGGAGTGCACCTTCTCCTACACCCGGCAGAAGGAGATGAAGGGTCTCGGACATGCAATTCTCACCGGGGAGACCCTGATCGGACGCGAACCCTTCGGGGTCATCCTCGCCGACGACCTCTGTGATGGAGAGGACGACGGCGTCATGACCCAGATGGCGCGCATCTATGCCAAATATCGTTGCAGCGTGGTGGCCATCGAAGAGGTGCCCATGGAGCAGATCCACAAGTACGGCGTGATCGCCGGGTCGGAGATCGAGGACGGCCTGTACATGATCTCCGACATGGTGGAAAAACCCGAACCGGAAGAGGCCCCCTCCAACCATGCGATCATCGGCCGCTATATCCTGACCCCTGACATCTTCGACATCCTGCGTGAGACGCCGCCCGGTCTCAACGGCGAGATCCAGATCACCGACGCCCTGCTGACCCAGGCCAAGCGCAACATGGTGCTCGCCTACCGGTTCAAGGGGCGGCGTTTCGACTGTGGCAGCATGGAGGGCTTCGTCGAGGCCACCAACCACTACTACCAGCAACTCAAGGAAAAGGGCTGACCGGCTCAGGCGGTCGTCGCGCCCAGTAGCCGGAAGAAGGCCGCGGCCTTGTCCAGTCCCTCGCGAAACTCCTCTTCGGCGGCCGAGTCGGCCACGATCCCGCCACCCGCCCAGTAGTAGAGCTGCCTGTCGCGGTGCAGCAGCGTGCGGATGGCGATATTGCTGTCCAGCGTCCCGTCGTAGCCGAGGCGAAACAGGCTGCCGCAATAGACCTCGCGGCTGACCGGCTCCAGCTCATCGATTACCTCCATGGCGCGACGCTTGGGCGCGCCGGTGATGGAACCACCGGGAAAACAGGCCTGCAGCAGGTCCACCGCGTCCTGCCCCGGGGCCAGCTCGCCGCGGATGGTGCTCACCAGATGATGCACGGTGGCAAAGGATTCCACTTCGAACAGCGCCGGCACCTCGATGCTGCCCGGTTTGCAGACCCGCCCCAGATCGTTGCGCAACAGATCGACGATCATCAGGTTCTCGGCCCGGTCCTTGTCGCTGGCCAGCAGGGCCTGCGCCAGCTCCCTGTCCGTGACAGGATCGCTGCTGCGTGGCCGGGTCCCCTTGATGGGCCGGGTGAGCACCTGACGTTCCTGCAAATGCAGGAACTGCTCGGGCGAATTGCTGAGAATCTGGAAATCGCCGAGATCCAGGTAGGCACCATAGGGCGCCGGACTCAGACGGCGCAGTCGACGATAGAGCGGCCAGGGTGATTCGGCGGACGACGCGCTGAAGCGCCGGGTCAGATTCACCTGGTAGACATCCCCTTCGCGCAGAAAGTGCTGAATCCGCGAGAAGGCCTCTCTATAGGCCGTCCATTCCAGCGTGGCCTCGATCACCGTGCCCTCTGAGCCTGGGGCCGAGTCGTCTGTACCCTGGCGTTGCGCCGCTGTCCGCAGGCGGGTGCACAGATCATCCCAACGACCGGCTGAGAGTGCCCCTGCAGATCCAACCAGCTGGGTCCGACGCAATCGATGATCGACGATCAGGGCCCAGTCATAGCGTCCGAAGGCGGCCACCGGCAACTCCGACTCATGTCCCGGACCGAGTCCCTGCCAGGCGCGCCCCAGTTCGTAACCGAGATAGCCGATCACCCCCCCGGGAAACGGGATCCCCGGCAGGGAGCCACTGCCCTCGGCCAACCATTCCCGCAGCACCGGCCCAACCTGGTCGGCCTCGCGAAACGAGAACTGCCGATGAGCCGCCGGGTCCGCCGAGATGATGTCGTATCTCGCGTCTCCCCCTAGGTCGCCGCTATCCAGCCACACCGGAAATGGCAGGTCCCTGACCGCTTCGAACCACGCCTCGGTATCTGCCCGATACGGCAGGGACAGCACCTGCGCTCGGCTCATTCGCCCTCCCGGTAACGCCAGCAACCCTCCTCGGGCGCCCCTTCCAGGGCCGATCCCTCTTCGGGGCGCCAACCGGCGAATCGCTCGATCTCGCGCGCCAGTTCCAGATCCTTGCGCGTGATCCCACCGGCCGAATGGGTGGTCAGTGATACCACCACCTTCCCCCAGCCGATCTCAACGTCTGGATGATGCCAGGCGGCCTCGGCCAGGTGGGCAATCCCATTGAACAGCAATACCGCCGCCCGCCAGCCGTTGCAACGAAACTCGCGCCTGATTGCCCCCTGCGCAACTGCCCAGGCAGCCAGGTCGCCCGTCAACGCTGCCTCTACCTCCGATTCCGTAAGACACTCGGACATGGTTTCCCCTCCTTTCCCCTTCGATATGCTGGATGTCGGACGACTCGATTATGCTAGAAACAACCTCATTACAGCGGATTCAGGAGCAGGCATGCATCCCCGACAGAAAAAATTGCAGGATCGGATCAAGGCATCGAGCATCCGAGACCCGGAAACCGGCTGTTGGCTATGGAACCGGCAGGTCTCCCACAGCGGTTATGGCAAGATCACCCTGGCCGATGAGACCGGCACCTTTACCGAGAGTGCCCACCGGATCAGCTATGTGGCCTTCGTCGGTCGCCTGCGGCGCGACGGTGTCGTGCGGCAGACCTGCGGCAACCGGCTCTGCGTCAATCCCGACCACCTGGTCAGCATGGATCCGCCACCCGGAGAGCCGGAGAAAACCTGACAGATAAAAGAAAGGCCGCGACGATCCGGGCCAGACCCCCTTGTGCGATGACCAGGGAGCAACACCTCGGGCAGGCCTTCGGCATCGATAGCGCGACCAGCCGGACCTGCGGTGGCGCCACGCACATCATTGCGTCTATTGAGAATCCCGTGGTGACTGAGGAATCCCCGCCTGTTGGCAGACCAGGACGGCGGAGATCATAGCCCCGCGGTAGCCGCCGTGCACGGCGCCTTCCTTATCGATTTGCGTGGTGGCCATTCGAACTATGGCAGACGCATCGGATCGCGCCCACCGGAAGCGGGAATCCCCGGGAGTCTCTTGGGAGCAGTCCCCAGGGAATCGCGGATACAGTGGCACCATCCCCTGCCGCCAAAGCGCTCCTGGTTGAGGTTGTCGCAGGCGGGAGGATCTCCGACCGAGGGGATGACCAGTGGCCTGTCGCCAAAGGGGCGGTAGTCGCCCGGCGCATGCAGATGGCAGCTCAAGGACGCGGCCACGCTGGCTGCACTCAGTCCCGCGGCAAGAAGGGCGGCAGCGCTAACGCGCAGAATGGCGCTGTTCATTCGTACGGGATCACGCTTTCGGCCTGGATCTGATAGCCGGCGGTGGCCAGGTCGCTGGTGAAGGGCTTGGCGCTCATGGTGCCGGTAACCCACACGGTATCAAAGGCGTGACGTATCCTGGCGTCACCCTTGGGCACCTTGACGTAGACGGTCTGATTGGCCGGAGGCGGCGGGACATGGATGCAGGCGCCGTAATAGGGAACCAGCAGGAACTCACTGAGTTTTTGCCCGTCGCCCTCCAGCGGCACCACGAAGCCCGGCAGCTTGACCCGTTTTCCGTCCAGTTCCTTTACCACCGGCGCCTTCTTCCAGATGGCCTCCAGCTCGTCGAGTAGCTTCTTGGCACGGGGGTCAGTGTCGTCGAGATCCGCGACATCGGCCCCGTATTTCTCCATGAGCTTTTCGGGATTGGAGCCCTCGGGCAACAGGGCATCCCAATCCAGTTCGACCGGTGGCTTGGCGCTCAACGCGGTAAGGGGCAGGACACACAGCAGTACAAGGAAGACGTTGAATCTGTGCTTCATGAAAGGTTCTCTAAATCCGAATACTCATTCCATCGGCCAGCGAATAGCGATAGGCGCGGTAGCCCGGTATGAGGCCGATGAGCAGACCGGCGACCGCCACCAGGCCCAGCATAATACCTTCGCGGGTCGAGGGCATACCCAGCGGCAGGTACAGGCCATAATGACTCTCGACATAGGGTTGGGCGAGTGCCAGCGTCGTGTAGAGCAGCAACAGGCCCATGACCACGCCGACCAGGCTCAACAGCAGGCTCTCACCAGTGATCAACAGCATGATGTGGGCCGGACGGGCACCGACCGAACGCAGGATCGCCATCTCTCGTCGTCGTTCATTGAGGCCAGCCAGCATCACGGTCAGCATGCCGACCAGCCCGACGGCCACCACCAGCGCGGTCACCACCAGCAGCGCATGCTCTGCGATGGACATCAGGTCCCACAGCTGCTGCAGGGCCACCCCGGGCAGGATCGCAGACAGGGGCTCCTTGCGGTAATCGTTGATCTCCGTTTGTACCCGGAATGTCGCAATACGGCTTTTCAGGCCCACCAGAAAGGCGGTGATCAGCTTGGGTGTCAGGTCCATCTTGCGCGCCTGCTGTGCGCTGATATGCAGGCCGGGCACGTGGCGACCCTTGATCCAGTCCTTGTGGATGGCCTCGATGCCTTCCAGGGGCACATGCACGCTGCGGTCGACCGGGGTCCCGGTGGGATCGAGAATGCCCACCACAGTGAAGGGCTTGTCGGCATGCAGGGCGAAGCTGGTCATCCCGGCGCCGTGGGCGATGACGATCTTCTGACCGACGCGGTAATGCAGCTTCTTTGCGACCTGGTAGCCCAGCACCGCCTCATAGACATCCTGGAAGGGGCGTCCCTCGCGCAGGTGCAGGGGATGCTTGTGTGCATAGCGGTAGTGCCGGAAGTAGTCCTGGTTGGTGCCCAGCACCCGAAAACCCTTGTGTGAATCCCCGAGGGAGATCGGGATGGTCCAGGCCACCAGGGGGTTCCTGGCGAAGTGCTGGTAACTCTTCCAGGAGATATTGTTGGTGGCGTCACCGATGCGGAAGACCGAATACAACAACAGGTTGATGGCGCCACTGCGGGCGCCGACCACCAGGTCGGTACCGGATATGGTGTTGGCGAAGCTGTTGCGTGATTCGACCCTGACACGTTCTACCCCCAGGAGCAAAGCGACACTCAAGGCAATGCTGAGCACAATCAGGCCGGCGGTGAAGCGGCGGTTCACCAGGCTCTTCAGTGCAAGCGAGAGAATGGCCATTATGGTCCCTCACGCCCGGCAGAATTGATCTCGTCCAGCGCAATATGCTGCTCGAACAGCGGTTCCAGCTGACGGTCGTGACTGACGAACAGCAGGGTCGAATGGGCGGCCTCGCATTCCTGGAACAGCAGCCGCAGGAAGGCCTGGCGCATGTCGCTGTCCAGGGCCGAGGTGGGCTCGTCCGCGATGATGATCTCCGGGGCGCCGATCAGGGCACGGGCGGTGGCCACCCGCTGTTGCTGGCCCACGCTCAGTTCGGTCACGGGGCGGTGAATCAGGGCCTCGTCGCCCATGTCCAGGTGTTCCAGCAGGCGCAGCGCCTCGTCTTCCAGGGTCGCGCCAGTTTTCAGCACCTTGTCCCTGCGCGCGCGTGAGAAGCGGCACGGCAAGGTCACGTTCTCCAGTACCGACAGATAGGGGATGAGATTGAACAGCTGGAACACGAAACCGATATGGTCGGATCTGAAGTGATCGCGCTGCGGCCCGGAGAATGTGCTCAACGGTTTGCCCAGGACCCGCACCTCCCCGGCGCTCGGCAGGCTGACGCCCGCCAGTAACGACAGCAGTGTGCTCTTGCCGCTGCCGCTCGGGCCGCGGATGAAGATGCGCTCGCCGCGCGCCACCGCCAGTTCAGGAATGTAGAGCACCTCGGGGAGGTTGCTGCGCCAACGGAAGCGCAGTTCGCTGATCTGTATCGCCGGGGATTGGGGCATCGACCAACGGCTGGCTTCAAAAGTTGAAACTGGCACTGTCCGGTGTCAGGTCTGCCTGCTTCTGACCCCGGTCGGTAATACTCTGCGCATCTATGACCCGGGTGCCGGGGAACAGTTTGAAGATATTGATCCCGATGTGATCCAGTTGCGAGGTGTCCGCGCATTCGAGGCGATAGCTTGCGGAAAACTCGCTGTGCGTCTCCCCGGAATCGTGGTCTGCCCCCTCGTGTTCGTGATGTTCGCTGGAGGTATGCACATTGATCGCGCTCGGTTCGCAGCCGGCCGCGGCAGGGAACCCGAACACACGCTGGGGCTGGTTCAGGATTGCGAGCGCCGCGTTGACAGCTTGGGTCTGGGCCTGGTCTGCCGGCGGGTGCTCGAAGCCAACGATATTCATGCCAGGGCTGACAAATTCCATTTCGAGGTGATTGCCGTCCTGGGCAATTGTCAGCTTTGCCTCGCCGTGCACGTGCGCGCCGTGTTGCTCAAACGCGGACTTGTCGGCGACTGCAGAGGTGGTGATAAACAGAGCGATCAGGAGAGTGGAAAACTTCATCATCGGCGGCAGGGGGTTTCTGTTCTCCTCCTCCGACTCGCGGCTAGGGCGATAGTTCCGTTCTGCGAGGCACTCGGGACAGCTGTCGACCAAGCGACCACAGCGACTGCGGGTCGTGTCGCTGTTTGCGGGCATCAGTCGCCCGCTCAACTCCACTGCCGGCGATCAGAGGAGGTCAACCGGGACCCGGCCTTCATGTTGTACCGCGTGCCGGCAAAGTCACTCTTCATCGAGGGCCCGCTTGGCGGTACTTTGCCTGGACGTCGCCGCCGCCTCTTCGTTGCCTCATCTGCCGGGTCAACAACGATCCTGCCCCGGCAATGGCGGTGACCCCCGGCTCAACGAGCCGCCGACCGACACAGACATCCGTCGGGAGACCGGCGCCGACCATGGCAGGGTTCACCTTCGGTCCAGGCTACGGATCAACAGTTCGACCCGGCGGTTCTTCAATCGCCCCTGCTGAGTCGAATTGTCCGCGATCGGCTGGCTCTCCCCCCGACCCTCGGCGGCAACCCGTTGCGCCTCGACGCCCTGCCCGACCAGGTATTCACGCACCGCCTTTGCGCGCCGCAATGACAGTTTCATATTGGCCTCCGCTCCACCCACACTATCGGTATGCCCTAGTACAGTGACCTCTGCATGCGGCTGGCGGCGCAGTATCGCGGCCACCCTGTCCAGTTCCTTCCTGGCGCCCACTCTCAGCCGGGACGAAGACGAATAGAAATGGACCTTCTCCAACTCCACCGGTTGACCTGCAGGGCAGCCCAGGGGACCGACCGTCCGCTCGGCATCGGTATCCGGGCACAGATCGACCTCATCAGTCACGCCGTCGGCATCCTTGTCCGGCAATGTCCTGGTCTGCGGGCGCCTCGATGCCACTGAGCCGTCGCTGTGTGGCGGCGTTAGCAGGAGACCACCGGCACCATCCTCTGCTACCCGCCAGCCCTGGCTGCGCAGGCGCCCGATCAGGCGCAGCAGTTCGATCTGCCGTATGCCCCCCGCAGGCTTGGCTGGCACTTGAACAGATTTCGACCCGGGGGACTCCGGCCTGGGGGATTCGGGGCGCGGCGCCGGCTGGCGAGTCCGGTAGAGGATTATGTTCCCCTCGGCATCGGTATCCTGATGCCAGCCGCGCAGTTCGAGTAGCTCACTGAAATCAGTCAGCACCCTATCCTGTGATTGCGTGTCCTGTGCATGAGCCTGGTGCCCGACAAGCAGGCCCATTGCGCCAATCGACGCCAGAGCCAACGCCAACGCCCCCTGACTGGCGAGGCCCGCAACCATGACAAAGCGATGTCTCCCTTCCGCGCCAATGAACTTCGGTTTCATGTCGCCCCCTCCCTTGTGCCTTTACGGAGCCGTTGTGAGAATCCGCCTAAGCCTACACCTGATATCAATGGATTCAGTAGGGGCATGTGACTAATCTGAATCAAGGCCCCGGCAGTCAGGGAAGAACGACTGAAGTGATGGAGGCTTACGGCGAGGGCCAACGAACAGCTACGATGGACTGGCCGTTCTGCGCCCTATGGACGACGCGGCGTCAACGATAGATCTGCTCGGCGAGCTGCTCGAGCCGGCACCGTCGCCCGAACTGACCGCGCCCGGCACGCTGTTCGTGCATGGTCGTTATGGCCTGTTCACAGACACGAACAATCGCCGCATCTCGCGCCACGACATGGCAACGCACAGTACCCCCGAGTGGTGCGCACACCACTCCCATTTGACCCGGTCCCGGGAGTCTGACGGCGCCCGGCCGAGCCGCCTCTCTGCCAAAATGGCAGAGAGGTTTGCAGTCCAACTGATGCGGATATCCCATTGATACTTCTTGTCTTTGGTGAGGCGGTCTAGCATCGTTTACCCCCTCCGGTCACAAACAAAGTGACAGATTGACAGGCAAGACGGGCAATTTTGCGGTCTGCAGGACGGTTTGTGCCCGTTGATATGCGCCCGGCGTGTACACAACATGCCGCCATGACGTCGAGCCTGGCCAGGTACGTGACCGCGTTCACAAATACGGTCTGGATTGCGTCCGTCGGCGGAAACCGCCGTCACTGTGGTTTGCTTCTTGCACTCACGGAGATGTTGCGGCGATGTGTTTCCACGGCCCGTACCGACGGGACCAATACGCCACTGCGACACAAGACACAAAAGACAAAACTCGGAGGTCGAACGATGATCAAATTGCACGTTTTCAAACATCTCCCTTGGGCCGTACTGTCTGCCGGGCTGTTGTCGTCAGCCGTGGCCTTCGGTGCCGGTCAAAGCGGCATGTCCGGAATGTCGGGCATGGGCGGCATGTCCGGAATGTCGGGCATGGGTGGCATGTCCGGGATGTCCGGCATGGGCGGCATGTCCGGGATGTCGGGCATGGGTGGCATGTCCGGAATGTCGGGCATGGGTGGCATGTCCGGGATGTCCGGCATGGGCGGCATGTCCGGAATGTCGGGCATGGGTGGCATGTCCGGAATGTCCGGCATGGGTGGCATGTCCGGGATGTCCGGCATGGGTGGCATGTCCGGGATGTCGGGTATGTACGGCACCTACCAAAAAACGCCTAGCGGCATCATTCTTCATCCGATGGGCATGTCAGGGATGAGCGGGATGTCCGGCATGGGTGGCATGTCCGGAATGTCCGGCATGGGTGGCATGTCGGGGATGTCCGGCATGGGTGGCATGTCCGGGATGTCCGGCATGGGTGGCATGTCCGGCATGGGTGGCATGTCCGGAATGTCCGGCAGGCGATAAGCCGAACGCGGCGATAGAGCCATAGACGACCGGGGGGCCGGCGCGCTCAGCGGCCCCCCGAATCTTGCGCGCCTCTTCGTGGCCTTGTGTGTACCGATCATTGCGTGCCACCCCGGTTGGGCCGGGTAGGCCATCGGCGTGCGGCTACCGAATGTTGATCAATCGCGCAGATGACGCTGCACAAGAGCGCTACGCCGGCACCTTCGGCCAATGGGCTGTTTCAACAAGGCACCCAAGATCGCCCCGACTTGGTCTCGTGCGGATACACCGGAAGTTTTTCGAGCTGTGCGGGGCTTCGGGGCATCCGGAAGCCATCCGTTTCCGCGGCCTCGCCGACATCCAAGACCCGTTCCGGTTGAATCGGGTTCGCGCGGCCTCGATGCCGTACGGGCTCGTTCCGGCCGAAGACAACCAGGGGGCGGTCTGGCCGATGGCTATCGACTGACATGAGAGCTCACGTCAGTGGAAAGCGTGACCGCACAAGGCTCAGCCAGAACATATTCGGAGGTGGTGGCGGGTGGTGTGACGAGCGGATTCCAACCCGTATGGGCCGCCGACCATCCCGGTCGACGCACACGCGGCCGTTGCGCGATCGTTCGCGACAACCTGACCGCCCGCCGGGTGTCTACCCGACGACCTTTCGGCTTCGATGAAACACAGGTACCGCAATGGGAGTACAAAGATGAAGAAACCAGACACGCAGCAGCCCGACCGTGCAGCGACGGGGCGCAGCGGAATGCTGCGCGCTTTGAGCATAGAACATCGCGACGGGCTGGCCTTTGCCGAACGGCTCGCACAGATCGCTTACGCAGGCAATGATGACGATCTGGCAGACGGCGTGGAGATGGTGCGGGAGTACAACCGTCGGGAAATGGAGGCCCACCTGCAGCACGAGGAACAGACCATCTTCGGCCCACTGATCCGCAATCATCGGCAGTATGTCGATATGTGTATCCAGCTTGGCAAAGAGCACGGTTTCCTGCGCAGCCTTGTCGAGCGAATGAGTGTGGACGACGCACGTTCCAGTCTCGCCGAATTCGCCCAGATGCTGAAGAACCACACCCTGCTCGAAGAGGAATGGCTGTTTCCCGTGATCGAGTCCACATTGACCGACGAGGAATTGCAGGCGGTACTCGACTTCACGCCACTATCGGTGGTCGAGCCGCCTCCCGCCGCGGCAAGACAGCAAACCAAGCAGGGTCCCGGCGAGGACTGGCTCGCAGTGATCGCAAAACATCACGCAGCAACCGGAGCGACCGGTGCCGGCATCGTGCTGTTTCCACGTTACCAGCCCGAGTTGGCGGTGAGTCTGGCCGAGCATCTGGGGCTCGGATTTTTCGACCTGCGGCAAGAATACCTGGAGCAGTTTGGGGTTGCCGCAGACCGCACCTCCCTGCAGGAGCTCGACGAGGCCCTGCGCCAACGTGCCACTCAATCGGGCTTCGTTTGCCAAAATATCGAGGCACTGTTGTGCGTCAAGTCAGAGGATGACAGACGGGCGTGGCTGAAAGCATTTCTTGACTACCCGTGGCCGAACCCGGTCGTTGTGCCGATCACTGTCTTCCAGGGTGATGTACCGGCAGAGCATCCTCGTGTCTGCGACCTCGAACTGTTCAAGCTTCCCCGCCTGCCGGCCCGACATAGTGGTTCACCGGACGTCAAGTACGACGTCGAGAAGCCGGCGTAGCAAGACAAGTGGGGCATTGCGCCCCGTGACAACCCTAGCCCGCATATTTCACCCGGTCGCTGAAAGATACTGATAACTCACTGGTTGCCAAAGAGATTCTTCGTATATTAGCGGGTAACGAAATGTTATCGGGCCAACGCTGGACGCGCCCTCGCACCGATCTGGCCACCCTCGAGTGGTATTTCCTTCCTCATCAATAGGCTGGCTATTGACTCGGGCGGAAATCCGCTCGAGAACACCCATCTCGACACGATCATCGCGTCCCCGGGTGAAATATCCGGGCTAGCCACTTGCCGGCCACGGCGGCGGACCCCAAGACCTCCGAGGTGTCCATCATGCCCGGCGCTACTCCGCGCCGAAGTTGGAGGAACGGATCCAAGCGGACAATCGGGTCTGCGGTGAAAAGTCCAGCACCGGTGGTGCTCAAACCACAAAGAAAAAACCCGCCAGATCAGAAGAATCGCTGATCTGGCGGGCTGTAGATGGTGGGTCGTGCAGGATTCGAACCTGCGACCAACTGATTAAAAGTCAGCTGCTCTACCAACTGAGCTAACGACCCGCTGCCACGGGTGCGCCGCGGCGAGAAGCGCGCATTATACCGAACACGCCTCTGCGCTCAAGCCCGTTCAGACCGCTTCGAGCTGGCGCAGCGACCCGGGCAACAGCTTCAGGTCGACCAGACCGGTGACCAGTGCCTTGAAGAAGCCCGCCTCGTCTTCATAGACCATCTTGTAGTACTGCACTTTCATGGTCAGGGCAGAGCCCAGGAAGATGGCGCCGAAGGTGAGCATCGATCCAATCGCCAGGGTCGAGATGCCCGTGATCGCCTGGCCGATGGTGCAACCCATAGCCAGGACCCCGCCAAAGCCCATCAGAATGCCTCCGATGACGTGGTTGACGACGTCTCGACCTGAGCTGAACCACTCGAAGCGGAAGCCCCGGCTCAACAGCGCATACAGGAAGGATCCCAGGATGACCCCGGCCACAGCGACGACACCAAAGGTGAGCAGCGCGCTGTTCAGGCCAGAGGCGAGGTAACCCATCGACTGGCCAAGCGGATTGATGAAGGTGAAGGACTGGGGAGAGAGCGGGCGCTGGGCTGCAGGCTTGCCCTCATCCGAATCGGCCAGCATATCCCACTGCTCGTAATATTCGGTCAGATTCATCGTCTCGCCGTCGACATTTACCTGGATGCTGCTGGTGACATACCAGGCGGCCAGCACCGCCAGGCCCACCACCAGGCCACCCAGGATGTGGTCGCGGTTACCACGGAAATCGGTTGACTTGAAGGCAAACCAGAACAGCGCCACCCCGATCAGCAGGCCGATCACCAGGCGCGCCATCAGGGCATTCTCTTCGCCCGCCACCACGGTGCCCAGGTCCTGGCTGGTGCCCGTATCCACCGAGAGCGGACGGATCCAGTCGTAGAACAGCACGCTCATCAGGGTCTGGTCGGTCCCCGGAAACGGATTGATCATGAAGTACGCGATCACACCAATGATCGCGAACACCACCAGCGACTTCAAATTGCCGCCGCCGATACGGATCAGGGTCTTGTTGCCGCAGCCACTCGCCAGAGTCATGCCGATGCCGAACATCAGTCCGCCGAGCACGTTCTCCGCGACGATGACCACGCTACCACGATAGGGGGGGAAGGCGCTGTTGGCATCCACCAACCCGAAATATTCCAGGACGCTGACTCCCACCACGGCTACGGCGATGGCCAACAGCCAGGCACGCAGGCGACCGGTGTCGCCCATGTTTACAAAATCCGATACCGCGCCCATGGTGCAAAAGTTGGTCTTGTTGACCACGGCACCCATCACGAGGGCGATCAAGAACGCCCCCCAGAGCATGGCAGATTGGGCATCGATGAAGTTCTCGAATCGCATCACTCCCTCCGGGTATGGCGGGCGTGCCGATGGCCGCCCGGCCTGTTGTAAGTCGGGTTTGGTTTGGAAGCGGAAAGACGCGCGTGGACAGGTATTTATTCCACCGCCCCGTTCCAAGCCCCGGTGTCATACCTTAACTTGAATCAAGGGCGCGAGGAAGTCTCGCTCTCCAATTGGATATCCGTCCAGCGGCGTTGAGGCCGAGGGAACTGCTTCAGTCGCGACACCCGCATCCATCAGGCCTGAGGGCCCCCGACAGGGCGGCTAGTCGTCGCGATAGCGCGTGGGATCGGGAACTCCCACCGCTGCGAACCCCTGGGCCCGGAAACGACAGGAGTCGCAACGCCCGCAGGCCCGCCCCTCCGAATCCGCCTGGTAACACGAGACCGTCAGGCCATAGTCGACCCCGAGGTTCTGCCCGGCCTGGATGATCTCGGCCTTGGTCATCTCGATCAGTGGCGCATGGATGCGGAAACGCTCGCCCTGCACACCGGCGCGGGTAGCCAGATTGGCCAAGGCCTCGAAGGCGGCGATAAACTCCGGACGACAGTCCGGATAGCCGGAATAATCCACTGCGTTCACCCCGACGAACAGATCCCGGGCGCCCAGCACCTCGGCCCAGCCCAAGGCCAGCGAGAGAAAGACCGTGTTGCGTGCCGGCACATAGGTCACGGGTATACCTTCGCCGCCCTCCTCCGGGACCGCGATGGCCTCGTCGGTGAGCGCCGACCCGCCGATGGCATCCAGCGACAGGGGCAAGATCTTGTGCTCGGCCACACCCAGGGATTCGGCCACCCGGCGCGCCGCGTTAAGCTCCGCGGCATGACGCTGGCCATAATCGAAACTGAGTGCGTGACAGGCATAGCCCTGCTCCCGGGCGATGGCCAGCGCGGTTGCCGAATCCAGGCCACCGGAGAGCAGAACCACCGCTTTCTTGCCCGTCTCGCTCATCGCCCTGCCTCGTCGCCCCAGAGGATCTTGTGCAATTGCAGCTGGAAGCGGACCGGCAGGCGGTCGCGCAGGATCCACTCCGCCAGCTGCGATGCCGGCATGACGTCGGCCACCGGCGAGAACAGCACCTCGCAGCGATCTGGCAGAGCGTACTCACGCACCTTGTCCAGGCTCCAGCTGTAGTCGGCCTCGCCGCCGATCACGAACTTGACCTGGTCTTTCGTAGCAAGGTGATCGATGTTCTCATAGCGATTGCGTCCGGACTCACCCGAAGAGGGCGTCTTGAGATCCATCACCTTGCTCACCCGCGGATCCACATCACCCACATCCAGGGCACCGCTGGTCTCGAGCGAGACCTCATAGCCCTGGTCGCACAGCTGTTGCAAAAGGTCGAAACAGCCCCGCTGCGCCAATGGCTCACCGCCGGTCACCGTGACATGCCGCGCGCCGAAGCCGGCCACCCGCGCCAGGATCTCGTCCAGTGATAGCGATTCGCCCCCTTTGAAGGCATAGGCGGTATCGCAATAGACGCAGCGCAACGGGCAACCGGTCAGGCGCACGAACACCGTCGGCCAACCCACCGTGCGCGCCTCGCCCTGCAGCGAATGGAAGATCTCGGTGATCCGCAACGATTCGGACATATGCGGGTGGCCGGGGCTCAACCCTGCGGGGCGAGTCGCTTCAGCTGTTCTCGCGCCAGGCCGGCCGCGGGAGAGGAAGGATACTCCTTGAGAACACGCTCATAGATCCGACGCGCGCCGGCACGATCGCCCTCCGCGGCCTTTATCCGCCCGATCTTGTACAGGGCGCCTGCGATCTTGGCGCTGCCGGGATATTTCTGCACCAGCTGTTCGAAGGCCGCCTTGGCCTCCGCGTTCTTTTGCGAGACATAATAGGCCTCACCCAGCCAGTACTGGGCGTTGGCCGCGAGCGGCGAGTCGGGATATTTTTCGAGAAACTGGCGGAACGCCTTCGCCGCCTCGTCGTAGCGCCGCTGCTGCGGACTGAGTAGCGCATAGGCCGCCTTGTAGTCGGCCTGCATCTGAGCAGCATCCACCGGTTCGGCGGGCTGCTCGGTCTTGGGGCTGGTCGGGCCCGCAGGACTGCCCGGCGCAGCGGCACTACCCGCCGGCTGACCGGAGGCCGCTGCCCCAGTCCCTGACTGCAGTGCCGACAGGCGTTGATCCACATCCAGGTAGATGTCGCGCTGCTTGCGCCTGAGCTGCGCCAGTTCGTGCCGCAGGCGATCGATCTCGCCCTGCAGGCGGCTGTTGTCGCGGCGCAGCGAATCCACCGCCAGGGTCAGATCGGTGATCCTGGCGGCACGGCGCTCCAGCCGCTCCAACCGCTGCTCGGCACTGAGCCGGGTCTGGGAATCGGCCGACATCGCGGGCGGCGAAGCCAGTGGCAGAAGCAGTCCGGCCAACAGGAATATCCGGCGCACCATCGATGCCCTGCTCAGTAGACCAGCACGGCGCGACGGTTCTTGGCCCAGGCCGTCTCGTCATGACCGAGCACCTCAGGGCGTTCCTCGCCATAACTGATGGTGTTGATCTGCGCGGGATTGACCCCTTCCGCCTCGAGGAAGCGCTTGACCGAATTGGCGCGGCGTTCACCCAGGGCGATGTTGTACTCTCGAGTGCCGCGCTCGTCACAATGTCCCTCGACGGTGACATTGGTGTCCGGCTGGGCGATCAGATATTCCGCATGAGCCCGCAGCAGATCCGCGTATTCGGGCTTGATATCGCTCTTGTCGAAGTCGAAATAGACCTTGCGCTGCGAAAGCAGGCTCTGAGGGTTGTCCAGTGGATTGCCGGTCCAGGCACCGCCCTCCGCCGCACCGGCAGTCTGGGCGCCACCGGCTCCCTCGACGACCTCGGCGCCTGCACCGCTCCCCGCACCGCCCTGCTGCGTCCCGACGCTGGAACAACCGGCAAACAGCAGTGCTGCGGCCGCCAGGGCCAGCCAGGTCAGATTCTTCATGATCATGGTTCGATTCCTCTCATTGTTGGTGATAGGGCGACCAGGCCGGCTCGCGTACGTCGCCGGCCTGGGTGGCCAGCCGTTGCCTGACCCGGCCATCGGTGGATACGGCCCACAGGACACCCCGTCCCGCGTCGCGGCCGGCATAAATTATCATGCTGCCATTGGGGGCGAAACTGGGCGACTCGTCCAGGTCGCCGCGACTGAGAACCCGCAACTCGCCGTTCTGCGTATCCAGCAGGCCAATGCGGAAGTCTCCATTTGCCCTTGTGACCATGGTCAGATAGCGGCCATCCGGCGCATAGGAGGCGCGGGCATTGTAGTTGCCTTCATAGGTGATGCGCTCGGGCGTGCCCCCCGAAACCGGGATCCTATAGATCTGGGGCGCACCGGCGCGGTCCGAGGTGAATACGATATAGCGTCCGTCCGGCGACCAGGATGCCTCGGTGTCGATGGCCCAGTGGCGGGTGAGCTGGCGCAGGCTGCGCCGGCGCAGATCGAGGATGTAGATATCGGGATTGCCCCCCTTGGACAGGGTCACCGCCAGATAGCGTCCGTCCGGCGACCAGGCAGGGGCCCCGTTGATGCCCTTGTAGGCACTGACCCGCTGGCGCTTGCCGGTAAACACATCCTGCACCCACACCGAGGGCTTGCGCTGTTCGAAGGAGACATAGGCGATCCGCCGGCCGTCCGGCGCCCAGGCGGGCGACATCAGCGGCTCGTCGGAGGATACGATGGTCTGCGGATGATACCCATCGGCATCCGCCACCTTGAGATGCACCTTTTCCTTGCCCTTGCGGTCACGGATCGAGGTGATGTAGGCGATCCGCGTGTCGAAGGCACCGCGCTCTCCGATCAGTTCTTCGTAGATGAGGTCGGCGATGCGGTGTGCCGTGGAGCGCAGGTCGTTCTGGGTGGTGGGGAAGCTGAAGCCGGTGATCTGCTCACCGCGGAACACGTCGAACAGACGGAATTTCACGATGAAACCCGCCGGCCCGTTGGGCAGCACCTCGCCGATCACCAGGTTCTCCTGATTCAGCGCCCGCCAGTCGCGGAAGTCGACTTGCTCCGGACGGCTGGGCCGGGTCAACATCTCCTTCAGCGGCAGGGTGCGAAAACGGCCGCTGCGCGCCAGGTCGGCCGCAACGATGGCTGCCACGTCCTGGCTCGGCGGCTTCCCCTTGCCGGTATAGGCGAAGGGCACTACCGCGATCGGCAGCGCCCCTTCGACCCCCTGGGTGATCTCGATATCCAGCGCCAGTGCCGGTAGCGCCGGCAACATCCATATCAGCAGAGCAATCCAATACTTACGTCGTTTCATCGATTCCGGTTCCTGGATGGATCGAAGGTAAAGGTATGGTTACGGAACTCGCTGCGTCCGCGCAGTCCCGGATCGTCCGGCATCGGCAGGGGGTCGGCCTTCCGCACGGCCGCCTCGACCGAGCGGTCGAAGGCAGCAATGCCGCTCGACTTGACCACACTCACTGCCAGCACCGAGCCGGACGAACCCAGGCGCACGTTGACACGGCAGCTCAGGCCCTTGTCCAGGGTACCAGGCGGCGGATTCCAGTTGCGCGCCACCTTCTCCTGGATCAGACGCACGATGCGCGCCGCCTCGCTCGCCCTCTGTTCGGCCTCGAACTGCGCCTGAAGTTCCCGCTCCCGCGCCTCGGCCTCCGCCTTGGTCCGGGCCGCTGCCTCGCGTTTCTTGCGCGCGGCCTCCTCGGCCTTGCGACGCTTTTCCGCCGCGGCCTTCTTGCGCTTCTCTTCCGCGGCCTTGCGCCGTTTCTCCGCCTCCGCCTTTTTTCTCGCCTCCTCGGCCTTGCGACGCCTCTCTGCTTCGGCCTTCTTGCGCCGCTGCACCTCGGCCTTGCGCTGCTTCTCCAGCTCGGCCTGGCGCTTGCGCTCGGCCTCCTGGCGCTTCTTCAGGTCCTGCTCCTTGCGCTTGAGCGTCGCCAGGCGCTTCTTCTCGGCCTCTGCCTTGCGCTCCGCCTCGGCCGCGGCCTTCTCGCGGGCCTTGCGTTCGCGCTCCAGCTGGGCGAGTCGACGCTTCTCCTCCTCGCGCCGTTTCTGCAAGGCCTCGAGACGCTGCCGCTCCTTTTTCCGGGCCGCCTGCTCGGCCTGCTGCTTGCGCTGATCCTCCTCGCGCAGCTTGGCGACCTCACGCTTGAGCTGGCTGGCATCGACCACCTTGGCCTGCACCACCTGGGCCTGCGAGGCCAGCGGCTTGGGCTTCTCGCGCCAGTCCACGCCCACCACCAGGAACACCACCAGCAGCAGGTGCATCAGCAGTGCGATGACGAAGGCGCGCGGATTACGACGAATGACGTCCAGCATGGAGATCAGCTTGGGTCGGTGAGCAGGCCCACCGAGCCGGCGCCCGCCTGCTGCAGCAATACCATCAGCTCTACCACCCGCGCATAGGCGACTGCCTTGTCGCCCTTGACCAGCACCGGGGCACGCGGGTTGTGGCGGATCAGCGCCGCAGCCTTGAGCAACAGTTCCTGTTCGTCCAATGGCACACTCTTGTCGTCGTCATAGGTTACGTAGTAGCGCCCCTGGCGATCCACGGTGAACACGATGGGGCGTTGCGCGTCCTCCTGGATCGGATTGGCATCCGCCTTGGGCAGCTCCACCTTGACCCCCTCGGTGAGCAGCGGGGCCGTGATCATGAAGATCACCAGCAGCACCAGCATCACGTCGATATAGGGAACGACATTGATCTCGGCCATGGGGCGGCGAGTCTTCTGACGGCGGGCCATGGCGAGTCAGCGGCGCTTCAGACGCAGGTGGGCCTGGCGTTGCAGGATATTGGAGAATTCCTCGACGAAATCGTCATAGCGATTCTCCAGCCGCTGCACCGCGTTGGCATACTTGTTGTAGGCCACCACTGCCGGAATCGCGGCGAACAGACCCATGGCGGTGGCGATCAGGGCCTCGGCGATGCCCGGCGCCACCAGGTTGAGGGTCGCCTGCTTGACGTTACCCAGGGCGTGGAAGGCATTCATGATGCCCCACACGGTGCCGAACAGGCCTACGTAGGGGCTGGTCGAACCCACTGTCGCGAGGAAGGAGAGATGGTGTTCCAGCTCATCCAACTCGCGGCTCATTGCCACCTTCATGGCCCGCCGGGCGCCTTCCACCAGTGCCATGGGCTCGACCGCTGGATTCTCGCGCAGACGCGCAAACTCGCGAAAGCCGGCATGGAAGATGGCCGCCTCGCCCGTCAGATCGTCGCGCTCCCGGTCCAGCTGGCGGTAGAGATCGGCCAGATCGCCGCCCGACCAGAAACGCTCTTCGAACTCTTCGGCCTCGCGCCGCGCGGCCTTCAGCACCCGCGAGCGGTCGAAGATGATGGTCCAGGACAGCAGCGAGGCCAGGATGAGCGAGGCCATCACCAGCTGCACCAGTGGGCTGGCGTTGAGGATCAGGGTGATGAAGGAAAGGTCCGCACTGGGTTCAGGCATGTGGGCTTTGCTTTCTGTCTTATGATTGAAATTTGCTGATCATGGCATCGGGAATGCGGGTCGGCCGCAGCCCGCCTGCGCGCAGGCACACCACCTGCACCCGTCCCCGGCAGAGCGGTGCAGTCTCGTCCTCGCGCCGTACCATCTGGGCAAAATCGATGCTCGCCCCCGCGGCCCGTTCGATCTCGCTGACCACGATCAGGCGGTCGTTGAAATGCGCAGGCCGAAGATAATCGACCTCGGCGCGGCGCACCGCGAACAGGATCCCGGGGTCACGCATCAGGTCGTCCTGCTCGAAGCCCAGGCTACGCAGCCATTCGGTTCGGGCACGCTCCATGAAGCGCAGGTAGTTGGCGTAATACACCACGCCGCCGGCATCGGTATCCTCGTAATAGACACGCACCGGCCAGCTGAATACCGTCATCGTTATCCCTCAGATAGCCGGCAGGCGCACAAGTTCACTCTTCGAACAGATCCGGCAGATCCGCGTCCTTGCGCCGCGGCGGCTCCAGGCCGAAATGCAGCCAGGCGGCCCGGGTCGCCATCCGCCCCCGCGGGGTGCGGATCAGGAAGCCCTGCTGGATCAGGTAGGGCTCGACCACGTCGTCGAGTGTGCCGCGCTCCTCGCCGATGGCCGCCGCCAGGTTGTCCAGCCCCACGGGCCCGCCCTCGAACTTGTGCAGCACCGCCTCGAGCAGTCGGCGGTCCATATGATCGAAGCCGTTCTGATCCACCTTGAGCATCTGCAGGGCCGCGTCTGCCACCTCGGCGGTCACCCGGCCGTCGGTCTTGACCTGGGCATAGTCGCGCACCCGCCGCAGCAGCCGGTTTGCGATGCGGGGGGTACCCCGCGAGCGGCGGGCGATCTCGTGGGCGCCGGCCTGGTCCATCTGCATGTCCAGGATGCCGGCGGATCGCCGCACAATGTGCGCCAGTTCCTCCACCGAGTAGAACTCGAGGCGCTGTACGATGCCGAAGCGGTCGCGCAGGGGCGAGGTGAGCAGGCCGGCGCGGGTCGTGGCGCCGACCAGGGTGAAGGGCGGCAGATCGACCTTGATGGAGCGCGCCGCCGGCCCCTCGCCGATCATGATGTCGAGCTGGTAGTCCTCCATCGCCGGGTAGAGCACCTCTTCCACCACCGGGCTGAGACGGTGGATCTCGTCGATGAACAGCACATCCCGTGGCTCCAGGTTGGTGAGCAGCGCCGCCAGATCACCGGGGCGCTCCAGCACCGGCCCGGAGGTCTGGCGCAGGTTGACCCCCATCTCGTTGGCGATGATGTGCGACAGGGTGGTCTTGCCCAGGCCGGGCGGGCCGAAGATCAGCACATGATCGAGGGCCTCGCCCCGATCCCGGGCAGCGGGGATGAAGATGTCCATCTGCTCGCGCACTGCCGGCTGACCGACGTAGTCCGCCAGGCGCTTGGGACGGATGGCACGGTCCATGACGGCATCTTCGGAGGCCGCATCGGGCGCGACCAGGCGATCGGCTTCACTCATGTCGTAGATGGGCTGCTGGAAAGCCCTCATTATCCCAGATATTCCATTAGGGGGCGTGATGATCGCGCAGAGATTTGGATTCACAAGGAATTTTCTGCGGGAGCGGCATAGTCGGGTTCCATGTCCGACTGAAGAAAATTTCTTGTGGATTCAAAGGTCAAGCGAGGGCGCGTCACCTAAGGAAGCTCTGATTAATCCCTCCCCCCGCGTGCGGGGGGAGGTTAGGAGGGGGGCAACCCGTTGTTTGAACTCCCCCTCCCTGGACCCCCGTCGCTCCGCTCTTCCCCCACAAGTGGGGGAGGTGAAAAATCGGGTCTTTCAGACCTTCCCTAATGGGATATCTGGGATTGTGGCCCATTCCGCCAGGGGTTTCAGGGTAAGGCATCACTGGGGCCGGAACCGTTGAAGAGGGAGAACGTTCAACCGCAAAGGACGCAAAGAAGCCCTTTGCGCACCTTGGCGCCCTTCGCGGTTTGAAACCGATAACCCGCGCGTCCTGGAAGGGCCTCTGTTCCGGTTACCGCTTAGACGACGCCACCGCGTCAATTGCCCTGCAAGGCGAGGCGGATGATCTCCTCGGTGGCCAGGCCCTCGCTGGTGACCGATTTCACCATCCGCTGCGCCTCCGCCGGCCGGTAGCCGAGCGCCAGCAACGCGCTGACCGCGTCGTCCGCCGGCGAACCCGCAGCACTTCCGCCCACCGGCGCGGCCGCCGCGTTCCCTGCCGCTGTCGCGCCCAGTTTCTCCATCCGGTCACGCATCTCGACGATCAGGCGCTCTGCGGTCTTCTTGCCGACCCCCGGCAATCGCGTCAGCGCGGCGACGTCTCCGGCCTGCACCGTGAGCGCAAACTCGTCGACGCTCATCCCCGACAGGATTGCCAGTGCCATCTTGCCGCCTACCCCGCTCACCTTGAGGAGCGCCCGGAACAGCGCCCGGTCACCCTCGCTGGCGAAGCCGTAGAGAATATGCGCATCGTCACGAATGGCCAGGTGGGTGTAGAGGGTCACCGGCTGGTCGTCCAGCGGGAGCCCGTAGAAGGTCGACATCGGCGCCTCGACCTCATAGCCGACACCGTTCACGTCCAGGAGTAGGAAAGGGGGCTGCTTGTGCAGTACCCGCCCGCGCAACAAGCCGATCACCAGCGGCCCTCCATGCGATCCAAGGTGCTGTGGCTGTGCGCATGACACAGGGCGATCGCCAGGGCATCCGACTCGTCCAGCCCCATGGCCTGCTGCAGGCCGAGCAGCACCCTTACCATGTGCTGCACCTGTTCCTTCTCGGCGCCACCCCTGCCGACCAGGGCCTGTTTCACCGCCCGGGGCGTGTACTCGTAGACCGGCAGTCCCTGAGTTACCGCGGCGACGATGGCGGCCCCCCGCGCCTGGCCGAGCTTGAGGGCTGCACCCGCATTACGCGCCATGAACACCTGCTCGACCGCCACCTGGTCGGGCGCATGCCGACCGATGACCTCCTGCAACACATCGAAGATCTCGCCCAGGCGGGCGCAGAAGTCCTCACCCTGGGTGCGGACACAGCCGCTGGCCACGCGGCGACTGGCCCGGCCATCGCTGTCGATGATCCCGTACCCGGTCACCCGGGAGCCCGGGTCGATGCCGAGGATGCGCACCTCAGCCCGCGGCCTCGAGCGCCTCTTCAGGGATGTCGGCGTTGGTGTAGACCTCCTGCACGTCGTCCAGGTCCTCGAGAAAATCGATCAGGTGCAGGATCTTGTCCGCACCCTCGGCGTCCACCGCCACCAGGGTGTCGGCCTCGAAGGTGATCTCCGCGTTTGCCGGCTCCAGGCCCGCCGCCTCCAGGCCCTTGCGCACCTGCTCGAACTCGGCCGGATCGGTGTAGACATCGATCGAACCGTCGTCATTGGTGACCACGTCCTCGGCGCCTGCCTCCAGTGCAGCCTCCATGATGGCATCTTCGTCCGCACCCGGAGCAAAACTGATGACACCCCGTTTCTGGAACATGTAGGCCACCGAACCGTCCGTACCCAGGTTGCCCCCATGCTTGGTAAAGGCATGGCGCACCTCGGAGGCGGTGCGGTTACGATTGTCGGTCAGGCAGTCGACAATCACCGCGATACCCCCGGGGGCGTAGCCCTCGTAGCGGATCTCGTCGAAGTTGCCCTCCTCCTCGCCCCCGGCGCCGCGCTTGATCGCTCGCTCGATGGTATCAGTGGGCATGTTCGCGCCCTTGGCCTTGTCGACGGCAAGGCGCAGGCGGGGATTGGAATCGAGGTCACCGCCCCCCTCCTTGGCCGCCACCGTCACCTCGCGGATCAACTTCGACCATAGCTTGCCGCGTTTTTTGTCGTTGGCGGCCTTCTTATGCTTGATGTTCGCCCACTTGCTGTGACCTGCCATGGAGTTACCTCGTGTGTAATCAATTCGTTCGCGATCGACGAATTTTAGCCGATTCGGCCCGGACCGGCTCACACATCGGTTCGGCTCAAGAACGCTGCCTTCCCGCCGACACCCCCCAACACAAGGACTGGCCGGAAGTCACAATGCCTCACACCCTCTCGATACTGCGCGAGGTGCGTCTGCCCGTGATGCCCTACACGGCGCAGCGCGTGCGCGCCCTGGTCGACGACCTGCGCAGCACCAACGGCCAGATAGAGGAGGTCCTGCTGTGCGACCCGGCGGCGACCCTGGCGCTTTACCGGGCCGCCGAGCGCCTGCGCCGGGGGACGGTGGACGAGCTGACCGGGCCGGCGCACGCCCTTTCGCTAATCGGCCGCACGGCGTTCCGCCAGGCCTTCGAGCAGCTGCCGCTGATCACCGCCGAGCCCGTGCATTATCTGCTATCGCCGGCCTTTGCCTATAGTCAGGCTGCGCATGCCGGCTGGTACGCCGAGCAGATCGGGCGCTGCATGGGATTCCGACATCCTGTCGAGATGCGGGTCGCCGCCCTGCTGCAGCACCCGGCCGTGCTGGCCCTATGGGCTAGCGACTTCGAGGCTGCCGCCAGGGCGAGCAATGCCATGCGAGACGGTGTCGGCTTCAGCACGGCGTTCACCGCCGAGCTGCGCCACCCGCTCAGGGAGATCGACCGCCAGCTGGCGGTGGAGTGGGATCTCCCGCGTCTGGCGCGGGAGGTGGCCGGCGACTGGGACGCGGCCAACCGCCTGCCACAATCGGTCTCTCTGGCGACGCGACTGGCCCTGGTGGGGGCCGCCGGATGGCCGTCCGAGGAGACGCACCTGAATGTCACCATCCTGGCCGGCCTGTTGCCTCACCATCAGCTCGACGCCCAGACCTGGTGGCACCGGCAGACCGCCGCCGCGGCCCGGATCCTGGCACCGTTCGGCTACCCGCTGCCGGCCCGCGAACTGCTATTGCTGCCTGGCGGCGAGGCCGAGGTCGAGGTGCCGAGCCTGCCACGGCGGCCTGCACGGGCAACGGCCAAAGCCGCGACCGCAGCGAGGCCAAACGCAAATCTGTCCCAGCGTCTGCGCCTGGCCCTGCAGGATCTGCAGAAGGCGACCGGCACCCGGCGCGTGTTGCTGGCGCTTCCCGATCGCGAGCGACACCAACTGCGCGCCCGGCTGACGGTTGGCTGCGCGCGGGAGAACCCGCTTTGCCAACTGGCCGTCCCGATACGGCAGAAGCATCTTTTTTCGTTGCTGTTGGCGGCCCGCCGCGCGCTGTGGGTGCGCCGCGATAACCGGGACAAGTACGAACCCTATCTGGCCCCGCTGCCCCTGGACAGTGCGGCAGAACGCGGCTTCTTTGCGATGTCCCTGTTTTCCCGGGACCGCCCCCTGGGGATTCTCTACGCAGATGGAGGAAGACTCTCCGCAGACGGCTTCGGGCAGTTCCAGGAGCGCGGCCGATCGCTCGAGGAGCTGATCGCGGGCAGAGGACGCCACGCCGCCTGAGCACATGTGGTAATTCTCTTGTCCGCGACCGGTTGAACCCCGGCAGCGGGCGTGCCAGCATTCGGCCCCGTTCCCCTACCCGGCTGCAACAGACCATGAGCGAGAATACGGGACATCCGGTCCCCACTGAGATCAACCTGCACCGCAAGTCACGCCTGCTCAAGATCCAGTTTTCCGACGGGAAGACGTTCGCCTACCCCTGCGAATATCTGCGCGTCCATTCACGTGCGGCCGAAGAGTTGGCCGCCGACACGCCGGTGACAGGTAAGGAGCAGGTGAATATCGAGCGAATCGAGCCCCAGGGCACCTATGCCATCCGCATCGTGTTCGACGACGGCCACGACACCAGCATTTACTCCTGGGAGACCCTCTACGATCTGGGTGTGAACCAGGAGCGGTATTGGAACGACTATTTGGAACGCCTGACCGCCGCGGGCTACAGCCGGGAAGGCGATCGCCTGGGCGACCGGCCGGAGGATCAACGCGGGATCCGGGTACTCTACTTCAACTACCTGGCGAACAAGATGCGCCGCGAGAGCGAAGAACTGACGCCGCCGCCCACGGTCCAGGACGTCGAGTCATTGCTGGAGTGGCTGCAGAAGGTCAAGGGCGAGCGCGGCTACCTGCTGGCCCCAGAGCATGTGCGGGTCACCGTGAACAAACAGTTTGCCGAGCCGTTCACCCGCCTCGACCCTGGCGACGAGGTGGCCATCGTCCCCAATTCACCCACGCCACCCGCCCCTCCCAAGGGTTAACCCCTCGGACTCGAGCAGGCGCCGCAATAGGCCTCGATGGCCTCGCGATTGGTCCAGGAGAAGACCTGTCGGGCGGCCCGGGCAGCGGGCAGCCATAACCAATGCCGGTGTTCCTCACGGCTCAGCCGCGGCATGCGCCGGCCGGGCACACAGGCCAGGAACCAGTGCTCCAGGTTGAAGCGGACGCCCGGGGCATAGCGGGCCGTCCAGGGCGGGATGATCGGGAAACGACGCTTCTGCCGCAGATCGAACATCGGGACCGAATGGTCGAATCCTGTCTCCTCCCAGAGTTCACGTCGCGCCGCCATTTGCGCCGTCTCGCCCGCGCGCAGCGAACCGGTCACCGATTGCCAGAATCCAGCCGGCTGGCGGCGCTCGAGCAACAAGGCTTCGCCATGATCGTTGCAGATCAGCACCAGCACCGATTGCGGACGTTTCCAGCGCGTTCGACTCATCCCCTCCGCCTCGTCTTGCGACCGAGACTTAGCTTCCCGGAAAGCCGACGCCATCTAAAGAAGCTCTGTTCACAGCCGCCAACCTATTGAACTTCAACGGCTCGACAGCGGCATGCCAGCAATATCGCCCAATGCGGACAATCCCACAACCCCGGTTCCCATCGCAGGGACATCCGGGCACCACCTCACGCCGGGGTTTTCGGTGAAGGGGTCGCTGCTGGAGCCTGGAAGCTGATGGCGCCGGATGGTGGAGACAGGGGAGCAAAGACCGGCAAGCGCAAGGGCGACAAGCTGGTCTTCTCGCAATTGCATCGAGAGGCGCAGGCCACGGCGGTGCTCGAGAACATCGGCGATGCCATCATCACCCTGGACGAGAAGTGCCGGGCGATCGACCTCAATCGTGCCGCCCACTCCCTGTTCGGCCACCAGGACGGGGAAATTCTGGGCCAGGATGTTCGCCGGCTGCTACCCGATCTGCCCCCGCCTGAACAGATACCCGAGTCGCCAGGCAGGGATCTGCCCACCCCCCTGGAACTCACCGCCTGCCATCGTTCGGGCAGACACTTTCCAGTAGCGGTCTCGCTCTCCCGGGTCCACAGCGATATCGGCAGCTTTGGCGTCTTGATCGCACGCGACCTCAGTGCACAGAAGGAGGCCGCGGAGTCGCTGCATCGCGAGAAGGAGTTCGCCCAGATCACCCTCCAATCGATTCGGGAGGCCGTCATCACCACCGACGCCCGCGGTCGGGTCAACTCGGTCAACCGCGCGGCCTGCCGCCTGTTGCGTCGCGATTCGGACGAGTTGGTGGAGCGGCCCCTGACCGACCTCCTGCGCTTCACGGAACTGCAACACCGGCGCGCGGCGCGCGAGGGCCTGAAGGCCGTTCTGGCACAAGGGGAGTCAGCCCAGCTGGAGGGACAGCCGGAGATCCGCTTCGGCAATGGTGATCTGATCTACGTGAAGGGCCGGCTGGCACCCCTGAGGGCCGCCGACCGACGCATCATCGGCTGCGTCACCGTGATGCAGGATGTCACCAGCGAGACCCGCATGCGCGAGATCCTCTCCTGGCAAGCCACTCATGACGACCTGACATCGCTCATCAACCGGCGTGAATTCGAACGGCGCCTGCAGGCCCTGATCGAACAGCGGCCCGGAGACACCCGCCATGTGCTGCTGTATCTCGACCTCGACCAGTTCAAGCTGATCAACGACAACTGCGGACACGACGCCGGTGACCAGATGTTGCGCCAGCTTACCAGCAGGCTCGGCACCCGATTGCGCAACAGCGACACCCTGGCGCGACTCGGCGGTGACGAGTTCGCGGCCCTGCTCCCTCATTGCAGCGTGGAGGATGGCCGGCGTATCGCCGATGATCTGCGCGAAATCGTGCGCGGTTTCCGCTTCGACTGGAAAGGCCGAACCTTCGGCGTTGGGGTCTCCATTGGTCTGGTCTCTCTCGACGAGCATGTCCTCAGTGTGGCCGATGCCCTCACCGCCGCCGATTCGGCCTGCTACATCGCCAAGGAGAATGGTCGTGACCAGGTGGTCGTTTACCACCCATCGGGCGACGAAGAGCAGCGGCGACGCGAGGAGATGTCACAGACGACACTGATCCGGGAATGTCTCGAAGCCGATCGCTTCTGCCTGTGGGCCCAGCCCATCATGCCCATCCAGGGTCAGGACGGCGACTGGGGCATAGAGATCCTGGTGCGGATGCTGGACGAGGGTGGTGGCGTGATCCCGCCCGGCTGCTTCATTCCCGGGGCTGAGCGTTATAACCTGATGGGGCAGATCGATCGCTGGGTGCTGCACACCCTGTGCACCCAATGGCGCGACGATCCCGTTCTCTTCGAACATCTCGACAAGGTGGCGATCAATCTATCGGGCCAGTCCATTGCCAATGACGAATTCCTGGAATTCGTGGTCAGCACCGTCGACCGCTTCCGCCTGCCCTGGGAACGGCTGTGTTTCGAGATCACCGAAACCGCGGCGGTCTCCAGCATCGAGAAGGCGCGCCATTTCATCCAGACCCTCCGACAGCGCGAGGCGCGTTTCGCCCTGGACGACTTCGGCAGCGGCCTCTCCTCCTTCGCCTATCTGAAGCAGCTGCCGGTGGACTTCCTGAAGATCGACGGCGCCTTCGTGAAGGACATGGAACAGGACCCCATCGATGCAGCCATGGTCCGTTCCATCAGCGATATCGGGCGCGCCATGCAACTGCAGACCATCGCCGAATTCGTGGAGAGCGAACGCGTCATCGACATGCTGCAGGAGGCCGGCGTGGACTACGCCCAAGGATATGGAATCTGCCGCCCCATGCCGATCGGGGAGCTGGCGGATTTCCAGCCGATCCAGGCGCAGGCCAGCGCCGGCTGAATGTCCTATTCCGTCGGCTTTTCGGGCCGCCGCACGCGGATGTGCAGCTCGCGCAACTGCTCGGGCGAGACCTCCGAAGGGGCATGCGTGAGCAGGCAGTTGGCGTTCTGGGTCTTGGGGAACGCCATCACCTCGCGGATCGAGTGGGCGCCCGCCATCAGCATCACCAGGCGATCCAGGCCGAAGGCCAAGCCGCCGTGGGGCGGGCAGCCGTATTTGAGGGCGTCGAGCAGGAAGCCGAACTTGTCCCGCGCCTCCTGCTCGCCGATACCGAGCAGGGCGAAGACCTTTTCCTGCACCGCCTCCTCGTGGATACGGATCGACCCGCCACCGACCTCGGTGCCGTTGATTACCATGTCGTAGGCGCGCGACAGGCAGGCACCCGGGTCGCTCTCGAGCCGGTCCACGTGCTCGGCCTTGGGCGCGGTAAAGGGATGATGCAGGGCGTGCCAGCGGCCGCTCTCCTCGTCCCACTCGAACATCGGGAAATCGACCACCCACAGCGGCCGCCAGGCCTCTTCCATCAGCCCCAGATCCTCGGCCAGCTTGACACGCAGCGCCCCCAGGGCCTCGTTCACCACATGCGCCCTGTCGGCGCCGAAGAAGATGATATCGCCGTCCTCGGCACCGGTACGGGCCATGATCTCCATCACCGCCTCGTCCGGAATGAACTTGAGGATCGGTGACTGCAGGCCGTTCGCCCCATTCGCCAGCTCGTTGACCTTGATGTAGGCCAACCCCCTGGCCCCATAGATCCCGACGAACTTGGTGTACTCGTCGATCTCCTTGCGACTGAGCCTGCCGCCACCGGGGAGACGCAATGCCGCGACCCGGCCCTTGGGGTCCTTTGCCGGCCCGGCGAACACCTTGAACTCGATGTCCTGGAGCAGGTCGGCCACGTCCACCAGCTCCAGGCTGCAGCGCAGATCGGGGCGATCCGAGCCGAAGCGCTGCATCGCCTCGGCATAGCTCATGCGCGGGAAGGGATCGACCAGCTCGATGCCGAGCGTCTCGCGGAAGGTGACCCGGATCATCTCCTCCATCAGCCCCGTGATCTGGTCCTCGTCGATGAACGACATCTCCAGGTCCAGCTGGGTGAATTCCGGCTGACGGTCGGCGCGCAGGTCCTCGTCGCGGAAGCAGCGCACGATCTGGTAGTAGCGGTCCATGCCCGACATCATCAGCAACTGCTTGAACAGCTGCGGCGACTGTGGCAGCGCAAAGAACTTGCCCGCATGGACGCGGCTGGGCACGAGGTAATCGCGCGCGCCCTCCGGCGTTGCCTTGGTCAGCATGGGGGTCTCGATGTCGAGGAATCCCTGGGCATCCAGGTAATTGCGCAGCGCGCGGGTGACACTGGCCCGCAGCATGATGCGCTCCTGCATCACCGGGCGGCGCAGGTCGATATAGCGGTAGCGCAGGCGCAGCTCCTCGGAGGTGTCGTGGTCGTCCAGCTGGAAGGGCGGGGTCTCGGCCCGGTTGAGGATCTCCAGCTGCTTGCCCAATACCTCGATCTCACCGGTAGGCAGTTCCGGATTGACTGTTCCCTCGGGGCGCGCCCGCACCCGCCCCTTTACCCGCAACACGAACTCGTTGCGCACATGCTCGGCGGTGGCGAACACATCCTCTACGTCCGGGTCGTAGACAACCTGCACCAGTCCGCTGCGGTCGCGCAGGTCGATGAAGATGACGCCGCCGTGATCACGGCGACGGTTGACCCAGCCGCACAGCTCCACGGTCTGATCGATGAAATCGGCATTGACTTCGCCACAGTAACGGGTGCGCATGAAATTTTCCTTGTGAAAACAAGACGCTCCGCCAGGCGGAGCGTCCTACCTATCAATCTTGTTGGTCGTCGGGACTATTCGCAGGCCGGACAGCTGCCACCACCGCAGGCCTGCCCGCCGTCAGCAGACGGCTCCGCAGGCTTCTTGCCCTTGTTCTTGAAGTCGGTGGCATACCAGCCCCCGCCCTTGAGCTGGAAGGCGGCTGCCGAGACCAGCTTCACCAGGGTCGGCTGGCCGCATTCGGGGCAATCCCTCAGCGGGGCATCGCTGACCTTCTGCATGGACTCCAGTTCGTGGCCACAGCTCTCACAACGATATTCATAGAACGGCATCGTCGAATCTCCGTGTATTCGTTCATTCGTTCGCCAGAAAACCGGAGAATTTTACCACATGCTGATGGAAGGGATGAATCCGCCGGCCGTCGGCGAATCAGAGAAACATCGAGGTATCGCCCTCGAGTGGCCTGTCGCTTTCTTCTTCGTCTCGGAGGCGCTGAACCAACTTGCGCAGCTGTGTGAGCTCGGGCTCGGCCATGCCGAAGCGCAGATAACGGTCGGTACGGCGCAAGACCTCCTCCAGGCGCTGGTTGCGCTGGTGGAGATACAACAGGGCATGCGCCAAGTGATGCGGGTCCACATCCCGCTCGCGCATGCGCTCCGCGGCGGACAGGGCCTGCTCGAGTTCAGATTCGTCAGGTGGCTTCATTCGTCCGCCTCGCCGGGACCTGCGCTCGGAGATCGGCGCCGCAGTTCATTACTCTGGCAGCGCAATACATGACGGATAATCAGATCCCGATCCTGCTCCCGCATATGGGTAAAGGAGATTCGCATCCGATAACTATAGCCCGAATCGCGGTCGGGCTCGGTGACCGGCTCACAGTCGATGACATCACCAAACATGAGCACCCCGGTGAAGGAAGGAAACAGGAGCATCCGTATCTCCAGCACCTGCCCGGGTTCATAACGCTCATCCACCAACACGCCCATGCCGCCGGCGCTCAGGTTCACCGGATGCGCAGGCTGCTCCACCAGGTCATTGTCGCCTGCAGTCAGGGCCCGCCCCAGGACCTCGATCTTGCGGTCCAGCGCCTTGAGATAGGCCGCCACGTCCGGGTCACTGTTCTCAATACGCCGCATATTGACCACCATCTCACCGCTGATCGCCGCAAGGCTGGACATCACGGTGAAGCTGTTGGCCAGATTCTGTTCGAGGCGCTCGTCGAGCCGGCCGAGCTCCTCCGGAGGGACCGGCCTCAGGCCGAGGCGGATGGCATCGTCGACGCGAAAATAGGCGCGTCGCTCGGACGCCTGGGCCGATTTGTCCTGCTCGCTCATGTCACTCACTCCCCTGCCTCTCCGGTGGGCACTGTAATCCGTTCACCGCCATCCTTGTCGGTGCCGCGCATGATGATCAGCTCCACCCGTCGATTCTTGGCCCGCCCCTGGGGCGTGGCATTGCTCTCGATCGGCCGGGTGTCGGCAAAACCCTGCACTACCACACGTCTCTGGTCCAGCTTCGGGTTGCGCAGCAGGGCGTGCAGCACGGTCACCGCGCGCGCCGACGAAAGCTCCCAGTTGGAACGGAAACGACCGGTGCGTATCGGGATATTGTCGGTGTGGCCCGCCACCAGGATGCGGCCGGGACGGGTGGCCAGGACCTCGGAGATGCGGTCCAGCACCTTGTAGAAGCCGGGATCGAGACGCGCACTGCCGGAGCCGAAGGAGCCCTTTTCCTGGATGCGGATGATGATCTTCTTGTCTTCCTTCTCCAGACTGATCAATCCCTTGTCGATCTGCTCCTTGAGCGCCTCCTGGAGTTGCGCATACTGCTCCTGCAGTTCCTTTTCGATGACCTGTTCGGCCAGTTGCAACGCCTGCTGCCTGCTGATCTCTGCGTCACTCTCGCCATCCTTGAGCTTCAGATTCTCCTTCTCGACATCGCTGGTCTCCTGGCGGATCTCGGTGACCACCGACGGATCGGAAATGGACGGACTCCATTCCTGCTTGATTACACTCACTCCCTTGACGATCTCGGCGGCCGGTATCTCGCGCTGCACGCCGAAGGCGTCCTTCATCGACTCGGCCATCTTCTTGAAACGCACCGCATCGATCTGGGCGAACGAGAGCAGCAGCACGAAGAAGCACATCAACAGCGACATCAGGTCGGCGAAGGTGCCGAGATAGGCGGGAAGCCCCTCTTCACAGGGCGGACACTTGTCGGCCATCTCAGGCCTCCTCGGGCCGCTTCTTCTGCGGCAGGTAGGTCGAGAGCAGCTGCTCCAGCACCTTCGGATTCATGCCTTCCTGGATCCCTGCAATGGTCTCCATTATCAGAGACTTGTTGGTACGCTCAATCGTGGTGGAGCGTGCCAGCTTGTCGGCGATCGGCTGGGCAAAGGCATTGGCGATGATGGCGCCGTACAGCGTGGTCAACAGGGCCACTGCCATGGCTGGGCCAATGGCCGCGGGATCGGACATATTGGCCAGCATCTGGACCAGACCGACCAGGGTGCCGATCATCCCCATGGCCGGCGCCATGGTCGCCATGTTCTTGAACATGTTGATGCCCACATCATGCCGTTCCAGCATCAGGTCGATTTCCTTGCCCAGCATGCGCTGCACCAGGGCCGGGTCGTGACCGTCGACGCACAGTCCGATGCCCCGCTTCATGAAATCGTTGCTGATCTCCTGTCCCTCGAGCGCCAGCAGGCCGTTCTTGCGCGCGATGTCGGCGAGGGCGACACCCTCTTCGATCAGCTTCTTGGGGTCATCTACCTTGTAGAAGAAGGCCTTCAGTCCGATCGCGAACGACCCCAGAAAATCACCCAGGGAGACCTGCATCAGGGTCACCATGAAGGTGCCGCCGACGACGATCAGCACCGATGCCACGTCGACGAACATCATCACGTCACCGCCGCTGGCGATGGCGCCGATGATGATGCCGAACCCGCCCAGCAGCCCGACCAGTGTTGCGATATCCACGCGCTACCTCCTTCCTGTCCTCACACGTATCATGCCCGGGGGCACGCTCGCTCTGTGGGAGATAGCGGGCAGACTCGAAAAAACTTTAGTTCCAGGCGAACACCCGGGGGAAACCAACTTGAATCGTCATGATCATCCCGTTCTGATCACCGGCTGCTCCAGCGGCATTGGGCTGGCCGCGGCCGAATTGCTGGCCGAGCGCGGTTTCCCGGTGGTCGCCAGCGCGCGCCAGGCGCAGGACGTGGAGCGGCTCGCTGCCAGCGGCCTGAGCGCCATCCAGCTCGATCTGGACGATCCTGCAAGTGTGCGAGATGGCTTTGCACAGGCCATGGAGCTGACCCATGGACGGCTGTACGGCCTTTTCAACAACGGTGCCTGGGGCCTGCCCGGCGCCGTCGAAGACCTGTCGCGCGAGGCCCTGCTGGCCCAGTTACAGACCAATCTGTTGGGCTGGCACCAGCTCACATGCCTCGCCATTCCGGTAATGCGGGCGCAGGGCAAGGGGCGCATCGTACAGAACAGCTCCGTCCTGGGCCTGGTCGCGATGCCCTTTCGCGGCGCCTACAACTGCTCGAAGTTCGCCCTGGAGGGCCTTAGCGATACCCTGCGGCTGGAGCTGCACGGCTCGGGCATCCATGTCAGCCTGATCGAACCGGGCCCCATCCGCAGCCGCTTCCGGGAAAACGCGCATGCGCGTTATCTGCAATACATCGATCGGGAAAACAGCGTCCACCGAGAGGCCTATCACGCGATGGAGCGCCGCCTGAAAAGGGAGGGAGACGCCGCCCCGTTCACCCTTCCCCCGGAGGCGGTGGTGAAAAAGCTGATCCACGCACTGGAAAGCCCCCGCCCGAGGCCACGCTATGCAGTGACGGTGCCCACGCACCTGTTTGCCGTGCTCAGGCGACTACTGCCCACCGCGGCACTGGATGCGATCCTGCGCCGTGCGTCGGGCGGTGGCGCCCGATAGGAGGCAGCTCAGCGGTCGAGGACGCGGTAGGTCTGGGCGAAGTAGTCCGCCAGAAAACTATCGAAATCCTTGTGGTCCGCAGCTTCGATCATCGCCTGCTCCGCATGCGATTGCGCTGCCAGGTGATCGAACTCCCCAATGCAGGTGGAGGGTAGTTCCCTTTCGCTGAAATAGCGATGGTGCCGGGTCGACAGGCGCCGGGCAAACTCATAGAACCCCTCGCCTCTATCCCGCATCTCGTCGAGCATACGTGCCGATGGCGTGCGCTCCAGGTCGAGCACCTTGCGCAACTGATCGTCTGTGGCGTCTTCGTAGGCGTGGCCGCCATGAACCCGGTCTAGCAGCTCCGCCACCGGCAGTACCGCGTCCAGGATCCGCTGGGCCCAATCGCGCAACGGCGCCGGTTGCCCACAACAGCTCAGCTTCAGGCCAGGCTCGCGTCCACGATGGGCCACCCGCAGGATGTTCTCGTTGATCTCCTCCAGCTCTTCGCCCGACAGGCCCGGGCTATCGGCCAGAAGGCAAGCGAACATCAATGCCTCGAGAAAGCGCAGCTGAGTCTCGTCCACGCCCAGGGGATGGAAGGCGTTCACGTCCAGGGAACGCAGTTCGACATACTGTATACCCCGCTGCAACAATGCCACACCCGGACTCTCCAGGCGGCCGGCCGGCTGCTTGGGGCGCACGGTGTTGTAGTACTCGTTCTCGATCTGCAGCAGGTTGGCATTGAGCTGGCGGTATTCTCCGCCAACCTTGACCCCGATCCGTTCCCAGGCCTCGGCGGGGGTAGTCACTGCGTAGAGCAGGGATCGCGCATAGGTATCGACGTCCCGATAGCAGACCTGGATACCCAGGCCGTCTTCCTTCTTGTTCTGATACCCGATGTCCCCCATGCGCAAGGATGTCGCATAGGGCTCGAAGAAGGTCGACTCGTCGAACACCGCCAGACGACTCTCGCCGTTGGCGAAAAAGGACTTGCATACCGCCGGTGACGCCCCGAACAGATAAGGAATCAGCCACCCGATCCGTTGCAGATTGCGCACCATGCCCATGTAGGCCCCATCCCGCATGGCAAGCACGTCGTCTTTCTGCTCGAGCGCCGTATAGGCGGGCCAGAACGTCTCGGGCAGGGACCAGTTGAAATGGACACCGGCGATCACCTGCATCACCCGGCCGTAACGCCAGCCCAAGCCTACGCGATAGACATGTTTCATCCGCCCCAGATTGGAGTCGCCATATTCGGCAATCGGTATACCCTGCTCGCCCGCGAGCACGCACGGCATACTGGTCGCCCACAGAAACTCATCGTCGAGCAGTCGGTAGGCGTAGCTCTGGATATCGGCCAGAAAATCGAGGGCCTCGCCGGAACTGGCCAGCGGCGGCGTGATGAACTCGGCCAGGGCCTCGGAATAGTCGGTGGTAATCCAGGGGTGGGTCAGCGGCGCACCCCAGGCCGCCGGGTGAGGCGTCTCGGCAATACCACCGCTGCGGGCCACCCGCAGACTCTCCTTCTCCAATCCCATCCGCGACTGGCGGATGCAGTCGGGATCCATCCCTTCGGGCAGTCGCGCAAGGCGTTCGCCTTTCAGGTCGAACATACCCACCTCACGGAAGACGGAGGGCATCGCCCGGCATTTGGAGGATGGCTGAGGGGAAGGAAAAACATCGCGAAAGCGGCACTAAAGAGATAGGGGAAAGCCCCGCATTTTAGCCCGAATACTTCACGCGGTCGCTGGAAACTGCCAATAATTGTCGGCCGATCGGGGGGTTCCTGGTAATCAAGCAGGCAACGGAATGCCAGCGGACCTGCGCCGCGCGCGCCCTTGTAGCGATCCGGGCGTCCCCGGGCGAAACATCCAGGCCGCCATGGGCGACCTCCGGCTCCTGCTACGTGTCAGTTTCTTTGCGCGGTCAACGGTCGGCGGGCGGCCTTGATCCAATCCGCCATGATCCGCGCAGTTTCGTCGAGCATGATGCGCTTCACCCCTTCCGGATCCTCGTCCGCATGGGCCAGCTTCTCGTCCTCGTCCTCTTCGTCCAGGGACTTGAGCGGCGGCAGCCCGCGCCACACCCGCAACCGATTGCGCAGTGCAAGCAGCCGCTGTTCGCGTTGCTGCCGCTCCGTACGGCGCTTGGCTTCGTCGAGCGAGGCGCGCTTGATATCCTTGATGCGCATGAACTCCTTTTCCTGGTCGATGAGGTACTGGAATCCCGGATCCTTGGCAATGCGCCGATTGCTCCGGTCCTTGAGGTAGGACACTGGAAAATCCACCCTCGGCTTGTCGATCACCGGCGTGATTGCCGCCCAGGGGATAGCGTGATCGAGGGCGCGCTCCCCATAGTCACGTGCACCCTGGGACGTTGGATACTCGATATCGGGCTCGACTCCTTTCAGCTGGGTGCTTGCCCCGAGGACGCGGAAGAACTGCGCCATGGTCAGCCGCAGGCGCCCGAGATCCTGCTCGCTACGCAGATAACGGGCCAGGTTGACCAGGGTCTGAACCGTGCCCTTGCCAAAGGTCGGCTCTCCAATGATGAGTCCTCTCCCGTAATCCTTGATGGCACCGGCGAAAATCTCTGATGCTGAAGCGCTGTTCCGATCCACCAGGACCATCAAGGGCCCACGGTAGACCTCCCCGGGGTCGGTGTCCTTCTCCAGCTCGACGTTGCTCGCTGCATCCTTGATCTGCACCACCGGCCCGGTGTCGATGAACAGGCCGGTCAACTCGGTGGCCTCGGCCAGGGAGCCCCCGCCATTTTGACGCAGATCGATGATCACACCGTCCACACCCTTGGATTCGAGCTCGTCGAGCAGCTTGCGCACATCCCGGGTGGTGCTGCGGAAATTACGCTTGCCCGCTGCCTGGCCGGCGAAATCGCGGTAGAAGGCCGGCAGATCGATCACGCCGATCTTCAAATCGCCGTACTCCGACCCCTCGAGCAGCTTACTCTTGGCCGCCTTGTCTTCCAGCTTGATGGTGTCGCGCACCAAAACCACCTCGCGGGCACGACCACCCATCCCCTCGCTCTTGGGAATGATATTGAGGCGCACAATGCTGCCCTTGGAGCCGCGAATCAATTCCACCACGTCCTGCAGGCGCCAACCGATCACATCCTCCATGGCGCCGTCCTTGCCCTGCGCGACCCCGACGATGTGGTCGCCGGGACGCAGCTTGCCACTGCGAGCCGCCGGCCCGCCCACCACGGTACGCAGGATCTTCGTGTAACCATCTTCACTGCGCAGCACCGCGCCGATCCCTTGCAGGGACAGGCGCATGCCGATATCGAAGTTCTCGGAGACCTCGGGCGACATGTAGCTGGTATGCGGCTCTATACTGAGAGTGATGGCATTGACGAAGGTCTGGAACACGTCCCCCGCCTTCATCTGGCGTACTCGATCCCGCAATCCCTGGTAACGCTTCAGGAGACGCTTTTTGTCGAAAGGTTCGGTCTCGTCCAGGCGAGCCACCAGGATGTCGTTCTTGACCCGCTTGCGCCACAGATCGTCCAACGCCTTTTCATCCCTTGCCCACTGCTCTTCCTCTCGGTCGAAGACATAGCTCTCGTCGCGACCGAAGTCGAAGGGATAGTTGTTCAGCAGGTCAATGGCATAGGCGGCACGTTGCTCCACCTTGCGCCGAAACAGCCGGAAGATCTCGAAGGGTGCGGCCAGCTTGCCCTTGTTGAGCGCATCGTCGAAATAGTCCCGGTAGATATCCAGCCGGTCCACGTCCTCGCGGGTGAAGAAACTCTTGTTCGGGTCGAGCGATTCGAGGTAGCGGTCGAAGGCGTCGCGCGAAAGGCCATCGTCGATATGCGGCCGCGTGTAGTGGAACCCTTCCAGCACCTGGGCAATGACCAGTGCGGTACGCCTTTCTTCCTCGGTGGGCTGAAGGTCGTCTAATGCGACCGGTTGCGGGCGGGCCAGCGAGGCCAGTGGCCAGGCGATACAGGCCAACAACGCCAGGACACCAATGACCCGGCGGACTTTCGGATTCAGTTGCTTGCTCATAGGGCTTTGCTTGTCTCGGGCATCCCAACCGGCGGGTGCAGGTCGGTGACGATACTCAGGTAGTCTGGATGTTCGGGGCCAATCAGTCCATGGCGAACAAGGAAATCGATGATGACCAGGTTGCAGTTGAGCTTGAAATCATCGGTCTCACGCACGATCTGCATCACCTGTTCTATCGGCATCAGGAGGAATTCCTCCACTTCTCCATCTGTATTACGAGGCTTGAAGTCGGCCGGAAGTTCAATGTCATAACAATACAATACGTCGGGTCTAAAGCCCCGCTCCGCGACCCGATTGTACGACAGCATGCCCACAGGCTGGGCCCGGGCGGCGAGTTCGGAGGGCATTCCGGCCTCTTCATGGCACTCCTTGAGCAGATTCTCGTGCATATCCACCCCGTAGGGCAGGCCCCCGGCCACCATATTGTCCAATGCACCGGGAAATATCAGTCGGTCCCTGGCACGCCGCCCGATCCACATCCACAGCTGCCCGTCCAAGCGCACGTAGCCATTCAGATGCTGGCCGAATGAACGCAGGCCCAACCAGGCCGCCATTGCACGGTCGACACTGGCGATGGCCTGATCCCGCCCGCTCGCCGTGATCGGATAGGGTTCGCCCAGCAGACCGGGAATTTCCCCGCGATCTGCAAGGGCTTGCGCAACGATGCCGAGACCCGTCTCCAGCCCGGCCAGATCGTCTCCCGGCGAGATAACCAGCTCGTCGGTAACATCGAACAGCTCGGGCCATTCCGCGAGCTTTTGGGCGAAGGCGGGACGAATCCAGCCAAAGGTCTGCCGACCGATGCGCCACGGCAGGAAGGGCTCTTGCACCGGCTCGTTGCAGGCGTGGATGTGGCGAAGATAGGCCATCCATCAACGCCCCAGCGGGTGGCCGCCCACCACGCGGGCCTGCAGACCGGCCGCCGCCTTCGCATCGGCGGCGCGCAAACCGGTCTTCACGGTCACCCGGCGGTCCGCCGGCAGCGTGCCCTCGAGGGTCAGTATCCGTTCGGCTTGGAAACGCAGACCTGTCTGGCGTCCAATCGCCACCCGGACGCCCTTCACATCGACACCACTGCGATTGTCCAGACGCAGCAGCAACTCCCCGCCCGCTCCGCGCAGCAGGGTGGCCGCCAGATAACGACCAGGCCGCTTCGCCAGATCCAGTTTCGCCAGCCGGCGGGCGGCGTCCTTTCGGACGGCGGATTTGGATGCGGCCACCGCCTGGAAGAACCCCACCGCCTGCTGCGGACGCCCCTGCTGCTCGGCGATCAGCCCCAGTGCATAGTAGGCCTCGGCGGTAGGCAGCAGGCGCACGCTTTGCTTCAGGTCCGACTCGGCTGCCCCTGTCCTGCCGAGCTCCCGCTCCAGCAAGCCGCGCTGCAGGCGCGTCATGAAATAATCGGGATTGAGGGAGACCGCCCGGTCGAACGCCCGCATGGCGGCATCTTTCTTACCCTGGGCCTCGAGGATTTCCCCTCGCAGGGTATGGAAAACCGCCTCTTTCGGTTCGATGGCAATCGCCCGGTCCAATTTGCGCAGTGCGACCCGATAGTTCTTCTTTTCGGCCGCCTTGCGTGCCGCCGCATACGCCTCATAAGCCGGCTTGGTCCGTTTCAGATGCGCCACGGCACGCTGGTAGCGGGCCTCGCCACGCTCTCCACCGGGGTTACCCAGCTGTGCGAGCAGGCGCCGGTTGCGCTCGACCCGTTCGCGCGAGGGCGGATGGGAGGCGAACAGGCCGCTCAACCAGTCACTGCGTTTTCCCTCGGCGAGGCGCACAAAGGTCTCCTGTAGCGTGACGGCCGCAGCCGGGTCGTAGCCCGCCCTTGCCATATAGCGCATGCCATAGCTGTCGGCCTCGCGCTCGGCATCGCGGCTGTAGCGGCTCTTGACCAGGTTCGCGCCCAGCGCCGCCCCCAGATTTCCGAGCTGCTGATGGTCCGAACCACCGAGCGCAGCACCCACCGCCACCAAGGCCCCCTGCAGGAAGATGCCCCGCTGCATCGACTGGGCGGTATGACCGGCCGCCGCATGCACGATCTCGTGCGCCAGCACCGCAGCCAGCTCTGCCTCATCGTGCAACTCCAACAGCAGGCCGCGATTGACCGCGATTTTGCCGCCCGGCAATGCCCAGGCATTGGGCGTGTCATCGTTGACCACGCGAAACTCATAGGGCAGCTTGCGATCTGCCACGCGGGCGAGGCGCTGCCCCACCCCCTGCACATAGGTCACCAACGCGGGATCGGCCAGGTAATCGCCACCCTGGGCCTGGCGATAGGGGCCATAGTTCTTCTGCCCGATGGCCAGTTCCTGGTCCTGCCCGATCAGCGAGAGCTGCTGCTCTCCGGTCACCGGATTGGTGGTGCAACCGGCGATGCCGAGCACCAACAAAAGTGCGATCAGTCCGAATAGGATCCTTTCAATTCTTGCGTGCATTCTCTTCCTCCTTGACATCCGACCAGGCCGATTCCAGCTGTTCCAGGGTCAGCTGCGACAGATCCGTATGACCCGATGCAGCCAGTCTCTGTTCCAGGGCACGAAAGCGCCGTTCGAACTTGTCGTTGGCCGCACGTAACAGGTGCTCGGACTGGTAGCCGAACAGCCGGACCAGGTTGGCCACCGTGAACAGCAGGTCTCCGAGCTCTTCGGCGAGGTGATCCGAGTCCCCTTCAGCGGCCGCCGCCTCCACCTCGGCCAGTTCCTCGTGCGTCTTGTCCAGGGCGCCCTGCGCCTCGGACCAGTCGAACCCCAGGTCCCTTGCCCGCTTCTGTAGCTTGTGGGCTCGTACCAGGGCCGGCAGCGCCCGGGCGACACCGGCCATCTGGCTTTTGTCCTGTCGATCCTTTTGCGAGCGCTCACCGGCCTTCGCGGCCTCCCAGGCACGGCGCAGGCTCTGTTCGTCCGAATGGCTCGCGTCACCAAAGACGTGGGGATGGCGACGGTGCATCTTGTCGGTGATACCCTGGGCCACGTCGGCGAAATCGAAGTGCCCCTCCTCGTCCGCGATGCGGCTGTAGAAGACGATCTGGAACAGCAGGTCACCCAATTCCTCTCGCAGCTCGGCGACATCTCCCTGCTCGATGGCATCGGCAACCTCGTAGGCCTCCTCCAGGGTATAGGGCACCAGGCTGCGCCAGGTCTGGGCGCGATCCCAGGGACAGCCAGACTGCGGGTCGCGCAGACGTGCCATCAGCTCCAGCAGTTCCTCGATCGTCGAACAGACCCGCGACACCCTTCAACCTCCCGGCAAGGAGATGCCGGTGACCTTTTTATAGAGGCTGACCGCGTAGGAGTCGGTCATGCCCGAAACGAAATCCGTCAGGAGCAACAGGCGCAGATAGGGGTCGGACGAAGGTTCGCGCCCCGGCCCGATAAACTGCTCCGGAATCAGGCGCAACAGCATCTTGCTGCGGGCCGAGGCGCGCTCGCCGTGCTCGGCCACATCGTCTATCACCTGGATGAATCGCTCCAGCAGATCATGGATGACCTGAAAACCGGCGGCCTGGATACTCACCACCTCGGGGGCGCAGTAGATTCGCTGGCGCGCCATCTCGATCAGCACATCGGCCTGCTCGCGTGCCGGGATCTCGCCCAGCAATGGCTGGTCGAAACGGCCCTCGAGGATGGCCGCCTCGTTGTCCATGAAACAGGCCAGCGCCTGGGTGATGATCTGATTGATGACCTTGGCGCGCAGGAACTCGATTCGGTCTTTGGGCTCGCGAATCCCGGTCAGCCGTGCCCTCTGGCGCTCGTGGTCGGGAAGCAGGTCGAGGAAGGCGCCGGTCACCTCTGGGTAGGTGAAATGTCCGAGGCGGTAGCCGTCCTCGATATCGATCACCCGATAGGCGATATCGTCGGCGGCCTCCACCAGAAAGGCCAGCGGATGCCGATACCAGATGGCGCGGTGTGGGTCACGGCGAATCAGGCCTACCGAATCGGCCACCTGATCGAAGGCGGCCCGGTCGGCCACCGTAAAACCCTGCTTTTTGGCACTGACGCCTGCGAAGTGACTGCCGCCCAAGCAGGACTCGCGAGGGTACTTGGTAAAGGCCGCCAGGGTTGCGCAGGTGAGCTGCAGTCCCCCGGGGTTATCCGGATTCTGCAGGCGCGTGACGATACGGAATCCCTGAGCGTTGCCCTCGAAGGCAAGAAAATCCTCGCGCTGGCTGCCTCGCAACATGGCCACGCGCCGGGCCCCGTAGTCGGCCGTCATAGCCCATTGGCGGATCGCATCCTCGCCCGAATGACCAAAGGGCGGGTTACCGATGTCGTGGGCAAGGCAGGCGGCCGCGCAGATATTGCCGAAATCGGCCGCCTCGAAGGCATCGAGGCCGTGTCGGGCAATCACTTGCTCGCCCACCAGGGTGCCCAGCGACCGACCAATGCACGAGGCCTCCAGGCTATGGGTCAGGCGGGTGCGTACATAGTCGACCTTGGACAGCGGGAAGACCTGGGTCTTGTCCTGCATGCGACGAAAGGCCGAGCAGAACACCACCCGGTCGAAATCCCGTTGAAAGTCGGTCCTGGCGGTATGCTGCTGGGGCGGTTGATCGGTCCCCAGGCGTCGGCGCGAAAGCAGACTCGACCACTGCATCGGTGTTTCAACGGGCTTTTGCACGGACGGCAGGAACTCCTCGGCGCCTAATGTCAGGACGCCACTTTATCACCGGGACCCCGGAAGTTCGTGTGGAGCAGAAATTATCTGCTAAGGTGGAAACCGTGTCGCCAACACAGGACGCATCCCCGCTGGCGACGCAATAGAAAACTATAACAGACTGATTTAAATTGACATTTTGACCTGATTCCAGTAAATTTCGCCGCCATTTCGGCACAGCAGTACCGGCCGGCGATGTCATCTGCGGGCGACACCTATCGCCGGCAACAAGACTACTGACCTGGGGTGAACTCCGAATGAATATCCGCTCTCTCGCTGCAAGTCTCCTCCTCTGCCTGCTTGCGCAAGGCGCCCAGGCACAGGATTCGCCGACCGCGGGCTACCGGATCGTCCCGGTGGAAAAAAGGGCGGCCGACCTGACCGTGACCATTGCCGCCACCATCACGCCGTTCAAGACGGTTCAGCTCACCGCGCAGATGCCGGGGCGAGTGAGGCAGATCCAGGGCCGGGAGGGCGACCGCTTTGACCAGGCCGCAGTGCTGGTCACGCTCGATGATTCGGCACTGCTGGCACGCCGGGAGGCGGCCCTGGCCGCGCGCGAATCGGCGTTGGTGGCGATACAGAACGCCCAGGCCCAGTACCAGCGCGAGCTGTATACGCCCCGCTCGGATGCGGTGCGCACCGCCCCCGGCGGATTCGGCTTCCCCGGCATGATGGACCAGATGTTCGGTGTCCCCATGCAGGACGCGCTGGGCATGCGCGATCATGATGCGGAGCGATATACCGATATAGTCGACGTACGCAGCCGCGTGGCCCAGGCGCAGAACAGCCTGCGCCAGGCGGAGGCCAATATCCGCGAAATCGACGCGCGCCTGCGCGATACGCTCAGCGTGGCACCGTTCAACGGTGTCGTCGACAAGGTGTACGTCGAGGAAGGGGATACCGTACAGCCGGGGCAGCCGCTGGTGGATTTCAGCCAGGAGGGCAGGTTCAAGGTCGAGGCCGATCTGCCGGTCCACCTGGTTCGTCACCTGGCGCCTGGGCAGGCCCTGCCGGTCAAGCTGGACAATCGGGGCGCCGCCATCCCCGCCCGGGTGTACCGGATTCATCCCACCGCAGACCAGCGCCGTCATACTATCCATGTCGAACTGACCCTGCCCGAAACTGTGTCCGCGACGGCGGGGCAGTATGCCGAAGTCGGGGTGACCGACCGGGCCGCCAGCACTGCGCCCCAGCTGAGCATTCCCGCCTCCGCCGTGATCCACAAGAGCGGCATGCCGCTGGTGTTCAGCGTCGATCCCCATGGCATCGCCCACCTGCGGGTGATTCGCCTGGGTGACGATCTGGGCGGCGGGCGCGTCGGCGTGCTGTCGGGCGTTCGCGAGGGCGATCGCGTCATCGACGACCCTCCACCCGGACTGAAGGCGGGGCAGCAGGTGGCCGAGCCGGATGCGGAGGCCAGCGGCGAAGGAGTTCTTTCCCAGTCACAGGAGGGATGACCCTGTGGCAGAACAGCGCCCTCCCGAGAACAACGGCAACAACCTGGGGCTGGCCGGCGCCACCGCCAAGGCCTTCATTCACTCCCCTCTCTCGCCCCTGCTGTTCCTGGCCATGTTGGGGATGGGGATCATCGGCCTGATCGCCACCCCGCGTCAGGAGGACCCCCAGATATCGGTACCACTGATCGATATATTTCTTTCCTACCCTGGCGCCTCCGCAGAGCAGGTGTCCGCCAAGGCGGTCGAACCGCTCGAGCGCATCATGTCGGAGATTCCGGGCGTCAAGCACGTCTACTCGGCGAGCATGCGCGAACAGGGTATCGTGACAGTGCGCTTTCGGGTGGGCGAGGAAACCGGGCCCTCGGTGGTCAAGGTGCATGACAAGCTGGCGTCCAACCTGGACAAGATCCCTCCGGGTATCCAGGGGCCGCCCCTGGTCAAGGTCAAGGGCATCGACGACGTCCCCATCGTGACTCTGACCCTGTGGAGCAAGGAGCTACACGCTACCAGCCTGCGCAAGCTCGCGAGCAACCTGCTGCAGCAACTCAAGCAGATACCTGACACCGGCCAAGGCTTCATCGTGGGTGGACAGCACGAGCGTATCCGGGTTCGCGTCCGCCCGGAACAGCTGTCCAGCCATGGCGTCAGTGCAGCCGAGATCGTGGCGCGTATACGCCGCGCGAACCTGGAGCGCCGGGTCGGCCGGGGAGAGCAGGACAACCTGGATTTCCGGATCTACGCCGGGGCCTTCCTGCGCACACCGCAGGACGTCCAGAACCTGGTACTGCGGGTACAGGATGGTGTCCCGGTGTACGTCCGCGACGTGGCAGACGTCAGCTGGGCGGCACAGGAAGCACACAGCTACGTCAACTACTACACGGGTCCGGCCGCGGAAAAGGAGGGCGTTTCTGGCGAAGTGGCCGACGGCGAGGGTGCGGTCACGGTGGCCATCGCGAAAAAGAAGGGCAGCAATGGCGTCACCGTGGCCAATGCCATCCTCGATCGGGTGGAGGTCCTCAAGGGAGACCTGATCCCCGAACAGGTGCGGGTGGCGGTCACCCGCAACTACGGCAAGACCGCGGCAGACAAGGTCAATGCCCTGCTGCTCAAGCTGGTCATTGCCACCGGCATCGTGACCCTGCTGGTGTGGTGGGCACTGGGCTTCAAGCCGGCCCTGGTGGTCACCATCGTGATCCCCGTGGTGATCCTGATGACGGTTTTCGCTGCCCTGGTAATGGGCTTTACCATCGACCGGGTATCCCTGTTTGCCCTGATCTTTTCCATCGGCATCCTGGTGGACGATGCCATCGTGGTGGTCGAGAACATCTACCGCCGCTGGCTGATCAGGGGCGAGCCCTCCACCGAGGTGGCGATAGACGCGGTCCGCGAGGTGGGCAACCCCACCATTATTGCCACCTTCACGGTCGTGGCAGCCCTGATGCCGATGGCATTCGTGCGCGGCCTGATGGGCCCCTATATGGCACCCATCCCGGTGCTCGGATCGGTGGCCATGATTATCTCCCTGTTCGCCGCCTTCGCCTTCACCTCCTATCTGGTGATGCGTATCCGCCCCTCCATGGACCGGCTTGAGCGGGCCGAGAAGAAGGAGCACGCTGCCAACCAACGTCTGGAGCGCCTGTTCCGCGCCATCCTGCCGCCATTGCTCGACCGCAAGATCCTCGGCTATGGCTTCCTCATCGCGTTGGTGATGGCCTTCTTCGCCGTGTGTGCCATGTTCTATACCACGGCGGTCACGGTGAAGATGCTTCCTTACGACAACAAGCCGGAGTTCGCGGTGGTCATCGATCTGCCCGAGGGCACTGCGCTGCCGGTGACCTCGAATGTGGCGCGTGAAATGGCCGAGGCACTGCGAACGATCGATCAGGTAACAGCACTACAGACCTACGCCGGCACCGCCCGGCCCTTCGACTTCAATGGCATGGTCCGCCACTACTACCTGCGCCAGGAGCCCTGGCAGGGCGAGATCCAGGTACAGCTGGTGGACAAGCACCACCGCGAGGCCTCCAGCCACCAACTGGCAGAGAAGGCACGGGCACTGCTCAAGCCGATCGCCGACCGCTACCGGGCGAAGATCACTGTGGCCGAGATGCCACCCGGCCCACCGGTGCTCCAGTCGGTGGTGGCAGAGATCTATGGCCCCGACGCCGAGACCCGTCGCGAGGTCGCCAGGGAGATGACCGGGATCTTCGAGCACACCGGTGGCCTGGCCGATGTGGACAACTACATGACCGAGCCCTACGAGTCCTGGCGATTCGTGATCAACGCGCAGAAGGCCTCGACCAAGGGCGTGACCACCGCCAACATCGTCGAGAATCTCTCCATGGTGATGGGGGAATACAAGATCACCGACCGCCGTACCGACAACTCGCTGGAACCCACCTGGGTCGTGATCCAGGCCCCGCTCTCCCTGCGCGCCAATCCCGAGTCGATGGGAGACCTGCCCATCGCCGCGCCGGGTGGTGTGACCATTCCGCTCGCAGAGCTGGGCCATTGGGAAAAAATGCAGGAGGATCCCATCATCTATCACAAGGATCTGCGTGCACTGGAGTACGTGGTCGGTGACGCCGTCGGTCGTCTGGGCGCTCCGATCTATCCCATGTTGAAGATCGAAGAAGTGCTCGAGAACTATGTCAGCCCGGACGGCCAAACGCTCTCCGGCGCCATGACCTCCCCCCCGCCGGCCAACGGCCTGTCAGGATTCGAGTGGGGTGGCGAGTGGACGGTGACCTACGAGACCTTCCGCGACATGGGGGCGGCCTTCGCGGTCGCGCTGGTGCTCATCTACATGCTGGTGGTGGGCATGTTCGGCAACTTCGTGGTGCCAGCCATCATCATGGCCCCGATTCCCCTGACCCTACTCGGCATCATTCCTGGTCATTGGCTGGTCACCCAGCTGACCGGCACCAATGCCTACTTCACCGCCACCTCCATGATCGGCTTCATCGCGCTGGCCGGGATCATCGTGCGCAACTCTATCCTGCTGGTGGATTTCGCCGTCGAGGCCATACGCTGCGGCCAGGAGACGCGCGAGGCGGTGCTCCTCGCATGCAAGGCACGCACCCGGCCGATCATGATCACCGCCTTTGCCCTGATCGGTGGGGCCAGCGTGATCCTGCACGACCCCATCTTTCAGGGGATGGCGATCTCGCTGATGTTCGGGGTCTTCGTTTCGACGGTCCTGACCCTGCTGGTCATCCCGTTGGGCTGCGTGAGCGCGGCGAAGAGCATGTGCCGAGTCGCCGAGGCGCGCGATGCCGCCGGCGCACCGCACGCAATCTGAGCACCGCGATCAGAACATTTCGAGACGATAGTTGAGGAAGGCGCGCGTGTTGCTGCCATCCCTGCCCATGTCGCTGTGCACCAGGTCCACGGCCAGGCCTTCGCCCAGCGCGTAGCTCGCGGTGAAATCCCATTCATCGCCAACACCCTTGCTGAAACCGGCATGGCGCGCGCCGAGGGTGAGTCGATCGATTCCTCCATACTCGACCCCGGCCGCCAGGGCCCGGATGCGGGAAACGCCGTCGATGGTGTTTTGCTCCGCGGAGGTGAAATAGGGGCCACCACCATAGCCATTGATGACGCTGCCCGTCCCGAAGACCTTGTTGAAATCCCCCGAGAGGGTAAAGTCGCCCAGTTCCCAGGACAGCCCGGCGCCCCAGGCCATGGCCTGCTGGTCCGCCACGCGGTCACGCTGGTGCGTCCACTGAAGGGCCAACTGTACCTTTTCGTGGAGTTCGGTGACTGCCTCCACGTAGGCGATGTCGGAACCGCCCTTCTGGTAGTAATACCAACCCTGCACCTCGCCCTTGAGGACCGGATAGGACAGCCCCACAAAGCTGGCGCCATGGTCGCCATTGATTCGGTCGAACCGCTCCTTGCTACTGTCGACGCCGGCCCAGCGACGCAGGTGTCCCGCCGTGACCCAAAGCCCTTGCGCCGGGGCGCTCTCGAGGACCACCGCCTCGAAGGTATTGGGGATCATGCCGATGTCGTCGCTGTCGGCAAAGGGAGTCTCCAGCGCCTGTCGACCCGCGCGCAGGCTGCCGAACGGAAGGTCGGCCTGCAGCCAAAGCTGGCCCACCACCGCGTAGCCGGAGCCATCCGGGCCACCCGACGAGTCGAGGAACAGCTCATCGTCATCCAGGTCGCCGAGTGGCGCAGTGGCGTAGAGGGCGGCGCCGACGCTCAGGTGGTGCCACACGGCGGTGCGACCCTCCAGCTGCGCCCCTACCGACAGGCTCTCGGCGTCGCTTCCGGCATTGTCCTCGGTGTGGGTATACCCCAGACGAAGCCCTAAACCCAGGGCACCGTCTGACGACACATCGCACCAGGCAGCCGCCGGGCCGAGCAGGGCCGCGGCGAGCAGGCCGACCAGCCACCGACTACGCCGGACGCTGTCTCTTGGTGGGAGATGCCGGGCCGCAGGCGGAACGATTTGTTGCGGCATGCTCGTCCTCAAAACTCTTCCCATTCGCCGTCGAGCTCGATGGCCGCTCCCCGGCCTGCGGGCACCACGGCAGGAGGCACGAATCTCGGCTTCGGCGCGACATCTGCCTGCGGCAGCTTCGCCGATGCCGGGGGAGTCTCGCCGGCCACCTTGAAGAACCCGACCAGTTGCCTCATCTCCCCCGCCTTCTCGTTGAGCGCCGCAGATGCGGCAGAGGTCTCTTCCGCCAGGGCGGCATTCTGCTGCGTGACTTCGTCCATGGCGGTTACCGCCTGGTTGACCTGCTCGATACCGGACTGCTGCTCGCCAGAGGCCGCCGCTATCTCGGCCATGATGTCGCCTACCTTTTTCACATTGACCACGATGTCGTCCAGGGTGCTGCCGGATTCGTCCACCAACTCGCTGCCAGCCTTGACCTTGAGTACCGAATCCTGAATCAGGCCCTTGATCTCCTTCGCCGCTTCCGCGGAGCGCGAGGCCAGATTTCGCACCTCGGTCGCTACCACGGCGAAGCCCCTCCCCTGTTCGCCAGCGCGGGCGGCCTCCACCGAGGCGTTCAGAGCAAGCAGGTTGGTCTGGAAGGCAATCTCGTCGATAACCCCGATGATCTCCGCGATCCGCTCACTCGCATCATTGATCTCCTGCATCGCGGTCACGGCCCGACCCACGACCTCCCCGCCCTGGTTGGCCCGCTGACTCGCGCCGGAGACCACCTGGTCGGCCGTCCGGGCGTTCTCCGCGTTGTTACGCACCGTCGAGGTCAGCTCCTCCATCGAGGCGGCAGTCTGCTGCAACGCCGAGGCCTGCTGCTCAGTACGCGCGGACAGGTTGGTGTTTCCGCTGCTGATCTCTCCCGAGGCAGTGGAAATACTGTCCGATGCCGCGCACAACTGCTGCACGACCTGCTGAATATTCTGAATGGTCGCGTTCACGTCCTGCTTCACCCGATCGAACACGCCTGCGTATTCGCGGGTGATGGGCTGGGTCAGATCTCCTTCGGCCATCCGCTTCATCGCCGCTGCGACGTCGGTGAAGCCATTCTCCACCACATCCAGCAGCTGGTTCATACCCAGCCCCAGCTGTCGGAAGAAGCCATCCTTGCCATCCAGGGTGATGCGCCGTCCCAGCTCGCCGTTCCTGGCCGCAGCGACGATCCGGTCGATCTCGCGTTCGACTGCAACCTCCCCGGTGCGATTCTTCCATTCGACGACCGTACCCAGACGCTCGCCATCTGCTGCAACGACCGGGTTGGCGACGATATTGAGGGTCAGGCCCGCGACCTCCACCTCGCTCTGCACCGTGCCCCTGACATGGTCCAGCATGGCACGCTGGTGCGCGGGATCGCGATGAAAGACATCCATGTTGCTACCCCTGAGCGCCGCGGCATCGAAATCGGGCAGGGCCTTGCGCAGATCCTCTTCCGCCTCTCCGAAGAGCCTTTCCAGGGCATGGTTTACATAGATGATATCGTAGCCCTGATCGGCTACCATGACCGCGCTGGTCACGTTGTCCAGCGCCTCTCGTATACGCTGGTTCTCGGCGGCCTCGCGCCGTTCCTGTGTCCGCTGTTCCGCCTCGCGCCGAATCGCCTCCACCTCCGCAGTGCGATCCTCCCATTGCGTCACCCGCCCCAGATACTCGCCCGCTTGCCCGTAGACCGGATTCGCCACGAAGCGGATGTACCGTCCCTCCAGTTCGGTATCCATACTCACCCGCTCGGTCAGGGGTCTGGCGAAGACTTCCTTCACCGCCGAGTCTGAGAAATAGCCGCCGAGTGCCTTGCCGAGCAGATCGTCGATCACGAAACCGGGACGGCCCGCCGACAACACTGACGAAATGCCGTCGAAGAAGTCGCGGGCCGCATCGTTCATGTAGATCAGCTGGTTGGCCTCATCGGACACAGTCATCGCCGCATCGGCGTTGTCCAGCGCCGAGCGCATGCGCCCGTTCTCCGCCAGCTGTCCGTTCATCTCGCCAATCTTGTCCCGCAGTTCGTTTCGCATCTGCAACAGCGAGCGATAGAGCCCCGTGGCTTGCGGCTCATCCTCCTGCAGCTGCTCCAGATCGCCCGCCGCGATGGTGTCGGCGATCTTCTGCAGCGCGGCGGGATCGTGCCCTATCGTGCGGAAGATACCGCGGAATACCCAACCCATTGTCACCACCACGAACAGGAAGGCGACTACCCCGCCCGCCGTGACGTAGAGGAGCGAAGAGGACATCTCCCGGTCACGTGCGGCCTGTTCGGAAAGTGTCTGGCGCACTCGTTCGAGAAAAGGTGAGAGTCGGTCGGAAAGGGCCTCCGCCGCGGCGTCGAAGTCGCCCATCACGGCATTTCCTGCCGCCGGCCCACCTTCGACATAGGCGCTGGCCATTTGCTTGCCCACCTCGTAATAACGGTCGAAATCAGCGTCCATCGCCAGATACTGGTGCCGGCTCTGCGGGTCCAGCTCGACCAGGCGGCCGATCAGCGCCTTGAACCGGCTCGCCGACTTCGCGGCCTCCTCGAAACCGTCATTCAGTCCGTCCTGGCCGCGCGTTGCACTGATATCGGACAGCCATTGCTGGACCTCGACCACGGTCATATTCAACTGGTGTACCAGATCCATCAACGGCACTTGATGATCGAGCAGGCGTCCGGTGTGAGCCCCCAGATCCCGTTCAGATTTCAGGATCATGCCTACGGTGACACCCGCCACCAGGACAAGTGCTGCCATCACCATGGCGAGCTGCTGCTTCAAGGAAAATCGCGACATCGACATCCGCCTCCCGATACATGAGGTTCCAGCCCTTTCAGCGGCTGAAACATGGGAGGCTTTAGTAGAGCGGTCGAGAGCCCCTGCGGGCGCCATCTGGTCGCGCCCGACTCAGAGGCTTGGGGGTGCGCTCCGGGGGACTGACCGGATTCCCCGTAAAACTCAAATGGCCAGGTATTCCTCGCGCAACTCGTGGTTGTCCAGCACCTCCTGGGCAGTCCCGTCGAAGACCACGTTTCCCATATCGAGGATCACCGCGCGATCGGCCAGATTCAGCGCGGCGATGGCGTTCTGCTCGACGATGATAGTCGTGATACCGAGCTCGCGGATGCTCTCGAGGATCCGCTCGATCTCCTGCACGATGACCGGCGCCAACCCCTCGTAGGGCTCGTCCAGCAGCAGCAATTTCACATCTCGGGCCAGGGCGCGAGCGACCGCCAGCATCTGCTGTTCGCCTCCGGACATGGTGACAGCCTCTTGGCTGCGCCGTTCCGCCAGGCGCGGAAAATGCTCGTAGATACGCTCCTTGCTCCAGCCGTGCGGCGGTGCGATCTGCGCCAGGTCCAATGACTCCTCGACCGTCAGTCCGGGAATGATGCGTCGGTCCTCGGGGACCAGCTGGATACCGGAGCGAGCCGCCTGCCAGGTACTCATCTCGTGTATCGGCTGGTGGTCCAACCATACCTCCCCGTGCTTCATCTCGGGCGTATCCAGTCGTGCGATGGTGCGCAGGGTCGAGGTCTTGCCGGCCCCGTTGCGTCCCAGCAGGGCGAGAATCTCCCCTTCGCGGATGTCGAAGCTCACTCCCTGCACGATATAGCTCTCGCCATAGTATGAGTGCAACTCCCAGGCCGAGAAGAAGGCAGGTGAGGTTCCCTTCGCCTTGATAGGCGGGGTCTTGGGTGCCCGCTTGGTGGTGAACGTCATACCTCTGCACTCCCCAGGTAGGCCTCGCGCACCTTCGGGTGCCCCTTGATCTCGTCCGGATGGCCCTCGGCGATGATGGCGCCCTGCGCCAATACGCTGATCCGGTCGGCCAGGCTGAAGACCACATGCATGTCATGCTCGATGATCACCTTGGTCATACCGCTGGCCTTGATCTTCTTCAGCAGCTCGATCGTCCGATTGGTATCGTGCCTCGCCATGCCGGCAGTGGGCTCATCGAGCAACAGCAGCTTGGGGTGCTGAATCAGGCACATCGCCAATTCGAGCCGCCGCTTGTTGCCCCGTGACAGATTGCCAGCATGATGATGCGCCTCATCGGCCATATCCAGGTCCTCCAGCAAGACCATCGCCTCGTCCTCCACCGCCTTTTCGTCCCGCAGGGGTTCGAAGGGGTTGAAACGAAAGGTCCCTTCCTTGTGCGCAAAGGCCGGCAGCATTACATTCTGCAACAGCGACAGGTCGGGAAAGATTGCAGGGGTCTGGAAGACCCGGGAGATGCCCAGCTGATTGATGTCATGGGGCTTCAATTTACCCTGCGTCAGATCGGTACCGAGAAAGCGGATGCTCCCGCTATCGGGCCTCAACAGCCCGATACAGGTATTCAACAAGGTCGACTTGCCAGCGCCGTTCGGCCCGATGATGGCATGGGTCTTTCCCTGCTCGATCTTGAGGTTGATGTCCGAGAGTGCTTGCAGCCCCCCGAAGGCCTTGTTGACCCCGGCGATCTCGAGCACGATATTGGACCCCTGCGCGCTCATTGCGCTCCCTCCCCTGCCTTGCCCGGCCTGCGCCGGAACAGACCCTGGATACGCCGGAAGCCCTCGATGATGCCACCCGGCAGGAAGATGATAATCACCATGAACAGCGCCCCCAGGGTAAGGTGCCAACCGTCGCCCACGAATGGCGAAGTCAGCGTCACCATCAGGTCGTTCAACCAGCCGGGCAGGAAGTCGAACGCCTGGTGCAGACTCTGCTCGTTGACCGCCGAGAAGATATTCTCGAAATACTTGATGGTGGCCGCACCGATCACCGGTCCCAGCAGAGTGCCGACGCCACCAAGAATGGTCATCAGCACCACCTCCCCGGAAGCGGTCCATTGCATGCGCTCGGCACCGGCCAGCGGGTCCACGATTGCCATCAGGGAGCCGGCCAGTCCGGCATAGATCCCCGAGATCACAAACGCACTGAGCAGGTAGGGCCGGGGATTGAAGCCGGTGTATTCCATGCGCGTCTGGTTGCTCTTGATGGCGACGAGCTTCATCCCGTAGGGTGAGCGGAAAATTCTCATGGCTACCCAGAACCCGAGAATCAGGATGACCGCACAAAAATAGAACCCGGCGTAGCCCTTCAGTGTCACCCCGAACAGATCGGCAAGCGGAGACCCCTGCACCTGAACGCCGAACAGGCCGTCGATCACGCGCGGATCGTCCCGCAATACCCTCAGCCCCGTCTCGCCATTGGTGATAGGAGTAAGCACCGAATAGGCCATGTTGTAAGACATCTGCGCGAACGCCAGCGTCAGAATGGAGAAATAGATGCCGGTCCGACGCAGGCTCAGGAAGCCGATCACCACCGCAAATACTGCAGAGATCACCACCGACAGCAACACCGCCGGTATTACGTTCATCGACAACAGCTTGAACGACCATACCGTCGCGTAGGACCCAACACCGAGAAAGGCGGCATGGCCGAAAGAGAGATAACCGGTGAGCCCGAACAGCAGGTTGTAGCCAATCGCGAACAGGCCGAAGATCGCAAACTTCTGTAACAGATCGGGATAGCCTGCACCGATGGATTGTGCCCACACAGGTGCGGTCAGCACCACCGCAGAAAACACGGCCAGGACCAGGTAGTCGCGCAAGGAGGTCGAGGCAATAATGATACGGGTCTGCATGATCTCTTCCTCAATCCTTGCCCATCAGGCCGCGAGGCCTGACCAAAAGGATAATGACCGCCACCAGGTAGATGATGATCTGATCGATCCCCGGCAGAATGGATTTGATCTCGTTCATTGCGAAGAACGACTGCAGGATACCCAGCAGAAACCCTGCTGCGACCGCGCCCGGCAGCGACCCCATGCCGCCTACCACGACCACCACGAAGGAGAGCACCAGAAAGTCCATCCCCATGTGGTAGTCAGGAGAAAGTATGGGCGTATACATAACACCGGCCAGCCCGGCCACGACCGCCGCAAGGCCGAACACAATGGTAAAGCGCTTCTGGATGTTGATCCCGAGCAGGCTCACCGTCTCGCGATCGTGCATGCCGGCACGTACCACCATGCCGAAGGTCGTGAACTGCAGGAAGGCGAACACCCCGCCGATCACCAATAGCGAAAACAACAGGTAGATCAGGCGCCACCAGGGATAAGTGATCCCCGGGATACCGAAAACCGCCCCGATATCCACGCTGGTTGCCACCGCTTCGGGGGCAGACACGGGAATGGGATTGGCGCCATAGAAGGATTTCACGATCTCCTGGAGAACGATCGCCAGACCAAAGGTGACCAGGATCTGGTCGGCGTGGTCGCGCTTGTAGAAATAGCGAATCAGGCCCCGCTCCATGACCAGCCCAATCAACAACATCACTGGAATAGCAATCAGGACGGAGATCGGCACAGAGTATTCGATGACCGTGCGGCCGACATCTCCCCACCACACCTCGAGGTAGGGCACTTCCTTGTAGGCCTCGAAGAAGGTGATGCTGGGGTCGCGCACGCGCATGGAGATCGTCAGCAGCTCTTGCACGCTCACCGCCACGAAGGCACCCAGCATGAACAGGGCGCCATGGGCGAAGTTCACCACGCCCAGCGTCCCGAAGACCAGGCTCAATCCCAGGGCAATGAGTGCGTAGGCCCCACCCTTGTCGAGGCCATTGAGTATCTGCAGCAGTATTGCTTCCATAGCCGGATCGTCTTCTTCAATGAGAATGAGGGCAGGCCCGTTACGGACCTGCCCTTGTGCTCGTCATCGCTGCCCGCAGGCCCCGCAATGCCTTACCTCCAACGGCACTTCCCTGTGCCGCCCCTGCAGGGTGAGAGGCAATGCGCAGGCGCCGTCAGGCGTTGCACTGTCCCAGCTCACCACCAAAGATCGACGGATCGTACTCGACCTGGGAACGTGGTACGACCTTTGCGACCTCGAGCAGGTCGAACTGAGAACTCGGCTTCTCCTTACCTCGCACCACCAGCACGTCCTTGAAGCACTGGTGGTCCGCGGCGCGGTACTCGGTCGGACCATTGCCCATGCCGTCGAACTTGAAGCCCTCCAGCGCCTCGATCACCCCACAGGGGTTGAAGGTGCCGGCCATCTCGCAGGCATTGGCATACAGCAGCGTCTGCACATAGCAGGTGTGTGCGGCCTGCGAAGGCGGGAAGCCGTATTCCTTGCCGAACGACGCCACGAAGGCCTTGGAGCCCTCATCGGTCAGCGACCAGTTCCAGTTGGTGGAACCATAAATGCCCTTGATGGCATCGCCGGCACCCTGGGCCATCAGACGCGAGAACAGCGGCACGACAATCTGGAACTGTTTGCCGTTGACCATCTTGTCGCGCAGGCCGAACTGCACTGCCTGGGTCAGCGAGTTGACCATGTCCTTGCCATAGTGGTTGAGGATCAGGACATCGGCGCCGGAGTTGAGTACCGGGGTGATGTACTGCGAGAAATCACCGGCACCGAGTGGCGTACGCACCGTGGCGACCGTCTTCCACCCCAGCGCCTCGGTGGCGTTCTTGATGGACTCTTCCTGGGTCCAGCCCCAGGTATAGTCGGCGGTCAGGTGATAGGCCTTGCGGTCCTTGCCATACTCCTCAGCCAGCACCGGGGCCAGGGCCTGGCCGGACATGTAGGCGTTGAAGAAGTGGCGGAAACCGTGCTTGCGCTTGTCCTTGCCGGTAGTGTCATTGGAGTGGGTCAGGCCGGCCATGAAGATCACGCCTGCCTCCTGGCACAGGGACTGCACCGCGATGGCGACGCCGGACGAGGAACCGCCTGAGATCATCAGGGCGCCGTCCTTCTCGATCATGCGCTTGGCCGAGGCGCGGGCCGCATCGGACTTGGTCTGCGTATCACCGGTCACGTAGGCGACCTTCTTGCCAAGGATTCCGTTGCCCTTCAGGCTGGACGGCTTCATGGTATTGAGCATGCCGCCATCGCCCTCGCCATTGAGATGCTTCACGGCGAGCTTGAAGGCACGCAGCTCGTCCGCTCCCTCGTCGGCATAGGCGCCGGTCTGCGGGACATTGAAGCCCAGGGTCACGGTGGCACCCTTCGGCTCGTTGACGAAGGCATGCGCGTTGCGAATCAGGATGGTGGGTGCGGCACCTACGGCCGCGGTGGCGATGGATGCCTTGAGGAATCCACGGCGGGACAGGGTCCCGAATTTCTTATCGTCGTCAGACATATGCTCTATCCTCCGGGTTCGGTCACCCACCCTGCGGGCGATCCAGAAAGCGTCCTGGCGCGGACGGGATTTTGAGAGCCTGCAGGCTCGCTCCGACTGCCGGTGTTTCGCGGGCCCGGGCAGACCATGCAGGTCACGGCGGGACTATGGCAACACCCCGGTTTGCATACAATTAGACTTTAGTCGAATACCTCCGCCGGGCAGGGGGAAGCATAATCCCGAAAGGATTGAGGAGAGCATGCCGGAAACCGCTGGCGAGATGGACACCCATATCATCGTTGCAGACGACCACCCGCTGTTCCGCGACGCAGTGACGCACCTGCTCGAGCGGAGCATACCGGGCGTGCGCGTCAGCCAGGTGGAGACCTTTCGCCAGCTCAATGAGCGCTTGACAGAGGGCCTCTCGCCTAGCCTGGTGCTGCTCGACCTCAAGCTGAGCGACACCCGCGGTCTGGATGGGCTGCTGCTGCTCAAGAAACACTACCCTTCACTGCCCATCCTGATCATCTCCGCCTTCGACGAAGACAAGGTCGTGCAGATGGCCATGCAGTGTGGCGCCAGTGGCTTCGTGCCCAAACGCCTGGAGATGGAGCGCATGGCCGAAGCGATCCAGGCGGTGCTGGATGGAGACATGTGGTTCCCTGAGCTGGAATCGAGCGAAGAGGAGCCGCCGCTGGATACGCGCGCGCTGGTCGAATCCCTTACCCCTGCACAGCTGCGTGTATTGTCCTTGTTGCGGGATGGCATGCCCAGCAAGGAAATGGCCGCCGCCATGTCGGTCACAGAAGCGACTGTCAAGGCGCACCTGACAGAGATCTTTCGCAAGCTGAAGGTGAAGAACCGCACCCAGGCGGTGCTGGTGACCCAGGACCTCGACCTGCCCTCACAAGGGCTTCCCGAGTAACCACCTCAGCCGATGGCCCGAGCCCGGTCCTGCTGCGCCAGCGCACTGTGCAGGATCGAGCGGAGCTTGGCCGGCTCCACCGGCTTGGCGAGAAACTGGAACCCCGATTCCAATACCGCCCTTCGGACCAGGGGGTCCTGTTCTGCGGTAATGAGTACCCCGAGAAAATGCTTGCCGTGGCGGGCCCGATAGTGCCTTAGCAGGTCCAGACCATTGGTCATCTCGTGGAGTCGGTAGTCCATCAGCACGATGTCGCAGGGATCGACATCATCGGCCCGCTCCAAATAGCCCTCGGCACTATCCACGCACAGCACCTGGGCGCCCCAGCGCTCGAGCACCGTGCGCGTGGCCCTGAGAATCTCCGGGTCGTCATCCACGCACAGGATGCGCCGACCCTCCAGCCAGCGGGTCTTGAAAGGCCGGGTGTCGACACTCGACCGGTGCACCTCCTGCACCTGCACCCGGGGCACCACCACACTGAAGGTACTGCCCACGCCCTCGCGGGATCTCACCTCCAGCCGGTGTCCGAGCAGTTCGGCCATTCGCTCGCAGATGGCCAGCCCGAGCCCTACCCCTTCGGCATTGTGATCGAGCTGCTGGAACTCGCGGAATATCGCCTCCAGCTTGTCCGGTGGAATTCCCCGTCCAGAGTCGCGCACCTCGATACGCACCGCATCCGGACCAGCCCGCCGGCACACCACCAGCACCGTGCCCCGCTCGGTATAACGAATCGCATTGGAAAGAAAGTTCTGCAGGATACTGCGCAGCAGGTTGCGATCACTGCGCGTGCCGCAATGGCTCTTGTGGATGCGCAGATTCAGCCCCTTCTGCCGGGCGAGCACGGAAAATTCGTTGTACAGGGCATCGAACAGCGGCTGGATGGAAAAGGCCGTTACCTCCGGACGCATCGCGCCTGCGTCCAGCTTGGAGATGTCCAGCAGCGCCCGCAGCAACGACTCTGCCGACGACAGGGCGTCCAGGGCGTTGCGCGCGAGCAGCTGTCGCTCGTCGCCGGCCAGGTCCTCGTAGAGCGCGCCCAGGTAGAGCTTGGAGGCCCCCAGCGGCTGGGTCAGATCATGGCTCGCCGCCGCCAGGAAGCGTGACTTGCTACGGGTGCTCTCCTCCAACTGCGCATTCAGTTCGGACAGGCGCCGGGTGCGCGCCTCCACCTTGCTCTCCAGCCGCTCGTTGACCAGTGCCAGCTCGTGCTCGGCCTGCTTGATCGCGGTGATGTCGGTAAAGGTCGTGATAAATCCGCCATCGGGCAGCCGCGCCCCCTGGGTCTGGATGATCCGCCCGTCGCGCCACTCCCGCACATAGGTATAGGGACGCCCATGGCGCAGGTAGTCGAGGCGCTTGCGCACCTCCGCATCCAGGGAACCGCTGAATGCGGGTCCGAATCCGCGCTGAACGTTGTAACGAATCACCTCGTCGATGGGCTTGCCCACATGTAGAAAATTCGGCGGGAAGGCGAACAGCTCACTGTATAGCCGATTCCAGGCCATCAGGCGCAGATCCGGGTCGACCACGCTCACCGCCTGACCGATGTGATCGAGGGTGACCTGCAGGATCTCGCGGTTGAACTGCAGCGCCTGCCCGGCCGTATCCAGCAGACGATAGAGATTGCTCTGTCCGTCCCGATCGACACTGCCCCGCAGTGCGGTATCGACCAGATGCCTGGCGGTGGCCGTGCCGATGCTGCCGGCCAGCAGGTGCTGCGCCTGGCGTAGCAGCCGGTCGGTTACTCGCTGGTGCTGCTCGCGAACCGGGTCGCAACCATATTCGAGAAAGAACTGTCGGGTCCGTTCCTCACCGGTAAAACGACTGCACAGCTCCATGAGATCACCGACGCGCAGTCGATGTTCCAGCGCTTCTGGCTGTGCATCGTGCAGGTCGACATAGCTGCTGGCCTGCAAGCGGTCTACAAAGGAGTGTCGGGCGCGCAGCGATACCAGTACGTACAACAGCAGGTTGGCGCCGAGACTCCAGAACACACCATGAGTAAGGTAATCATCGAAATGCCAACCGAACAGGGCGCGCGGTGCGAGCCATTGCAGGCCGAGCGGGCCGTCGCTGAGAAAGCCCGCCGGCAACCAGGCCGCGTTGGCCAATGAAGGCAGGAGCAGCAGGTACGACCACAGCACGAAACCAGCCGCCAGACCGGCAACCACACCATGGCGATGCCCGCGCCGCCAGTAGAGCCCGCCAACCAGTGCCGGCAGAAACTGGATGGCTGCGGCGAAGGAGAGCAATCCGATGCTGTACAGCGATTTGTCGCTACCGGCCGCAACATAATAGCCGTAGGCCAACAACATCAGCCCGACGATGGTCAGGCGCCGGATCAGCAGCAGCCGCCGGTGCAGGCTGCGGTCTTCCGTCCGGCGGCCATAGCGCACCATCAGGGGAAAGATCAGGTCGTTGGACACCATGGTGCTGAGGGCAAGAGTGGAGACGATCACCATGCCGGTAGCGGCAGAGAACCCCCCCAGGTAGGCCAGCAGCGTCAACACGTCGTGTCCACTCTGTAATGGCAGAAACAGCACGAACAGATCGGGGTTGCCGCTCCAGGAAAAGAGTTGCAGGCCTGCCGCGGTGATGGGCACCACCGCCATGCTGAACAACAACAGATACAGGGGGAAGCCCCAGCGGGCAAAGGGCAACTCGTGGCCACGCCCTTCCACGGCCAGCACATGGAACTGGCGCGGCAGGCACAAGATCGCGGCGGCTGCCAGCAGCGTGCGCGTCAGGAACCCGGTGTCCAGATCGGAGCCGTGGAAAGGCAGCAGCATCAACGAGAGCGGCGTGAGGTTCGCCGATCCCTCCGCGAGACGACCCAGCAACTGCACCGCCAGCACGGCAATGGCGATAAAGGCCACCAGCTTGACGATCGACTCGACCGATATCGCGTGGATCATGCCCCGGTGATGCACCGATGCATCGATGGTGCGCGCACCGAACAGCACCGCAAACGCCGCCAGGATGAGGGTCAGCACCAGCGCGGTATCTAGATTGTGCAGCAGGGCCCCCGGCTCTCCCGCTGCCGGTGCCAAAGCGTCATAGGCATTGGCGATGGCCTTTATCTGCAGCGAGATGTAAGGCAACGTCCCCACCAGAGCAATCACGGTCACCGCCGCTGCGACCTGGTGACTCTTGCCGTAGCGCCCCGCGATGAAGTCCGCGATGGTGGTGGACTTCTGCCGCTTGCTCACGCTGAGCAGCTTCTTCAAGAAAGGGGAAAACAGCAGGAAGACCAGAATCGGGCCGAGATAGATCGCAAAGAACGACAACCCACCCTGGGCCGCATTTCCCACGGCCCCGAAGAAGGTCCAGGAGGTGCAGTAGACGGTCAGGGAGAGGGTGAAGATCAGCGGCTGGTAGCGAGAGACATGGCCGTCGGGCTGGGCGTCTCCGCGATGCGCGATGAGAAACAGCGCGCCCAGGTAGAGCGCCACGACGCCGACCAGCAGTTCGGCACCGAGTTCCATCCGCTCGACTCAGGCTGTCACCGGCCGCCGCGCCTCAGCTGCGACAGATCCCTCACCGCACCCCGCGCCGCCGAGGTGGTGAGCGCGGCATAGGCCTGCAGGGCCTCAGACACCTGTCGGTCGCGCTCCACGGGCTGCCAGGCCCTCTCACCGCGTTGCTCCATGGCCGCCCGCCGCCGCTCCAGCTCCTGCTCGTCCACCGCTGCGCGAATGACACGCCCAGGGATGTCGATCTCGATCAGATCCCCCTCCTCCACCAGGCCGATGGCACCCCCCTCGGCGGCCTCGGGGGAGCAATGGCCAATGGACAGACCCGAGGTGCCGCCGGAGAAACGCCCGTCGGTGATCAGGGCACAGGCCTTGCCCAGGCCCTTCGATTTCAGATAGCTGGTGGGATAGAGCATCTCCTGCATGCCCGGCCCGCCCTTGGGCCCCTCGTAGCGAATGATCACCACATCGCCCGCGCGGATCCGGTCGCCCAGAATGGCGTCGACCGCTGCATCCTGACTCTCGAAAATGCGGGCCGGCCCCGAGAAGGTCCAGATCGACTCGTCCACACCCGCGGTCTTGACGATACAGCCCTGCTCGGCCAGGTTTCCATACAGCACCGCGAGCCCGCCCTCACGGCTGTAGGCGTGTGCCAGATCGCGGATACACCCATGCTCCCGATCCAGATCGAGATCCGGCCATTGACTGTCCTGGCTGAAGGCCACCTGGGTCGGAATACCCCCGGGGCCGGCCAGGTAGCGGCACCTGACCCGTTCGTCTTCGGTGCGCTTGATATCCCAGCGGTCCAGGGCCTCTGCGATGCTCGGGGCATGCACCACCGGCACCTCGCGATGCAGCAGGCCGGCCCGGTCCAACTCCCCCAGGATTCCGATCACGCCACCCGCACGGTGGACGTCTTCCATATGATAGAGCGGGGTCGAAGGTGCCACCTTGCACAGATTGGGCACCTCGCGGCTGAGCCGGTCGATGTCGCTCATGGTGAAATCCACCTTCGCCTCGTGGGCCGCTGCCAGCAGGTGCAGCACGGTATTGGTGGAACCGCCCATGGCGATATCCAGGGTCATGGCATTCTCGAAGGCCTCGAACGTCGCGATACTGCGAGGCAGCACCTTCTCGTCGTCCTGCTCGTAATAACGGCGGGTGATCTCGACGATCAGACGCCCCGCCTCGAGGAACAGCGCCTCGCGTTCGGCGTGGGTGGCAACCAGCGAGCCATTGCCGGGCAGGGAGAGCCCCAGGGCCTCGGTCAGACAGTTCATGGAATTCGCGGTGAACATGCCCGAGCAGGAGCCGCAGGTCGGACAGGCCGAGCGCTCGATCTGCTCCACCTCTTCATCGGATTCATTCGGGTCCGCTGCCGAGACCATCGCGTCGACCAGGTCCAGCTTGACCTCGCCCTTGTCGGCCAAGCGCACCTTGCCGGCCTCCATCGGGCCGCCTGAGACGAACACCGTGGGGATATTCAGGCGCAGTGCTGCCATCAACATGCCGGGGGTAATCTTGTCGCAGTTCGAGATACACACCAGTGCATCCGCACAATGGGCGTTGACCATGTACTCCACCGAATCGGCGATCAGCTCCCGCGACGGCAGGGAATAGAGCATGCCCCCGTGGCCCATCGCGATACCGTCGTCGACCGCAATGGTGTCGAACTCCTTGGCCACCCCACCGGCCTGCTCGATTTCGCGCGCCACCAGCTGTCCGAGATCCTTCAGATGCACATGTCCGGGCACGAACTGGGTGAAGGAATTGGCGATGGCGATAATGGGCTTGTCGAAGTCTCCCTCCTTCATGCCGGTGGCCCGCCAGAGGGCGCGCGCGCCGGCCATGTTGCGACCATGCGTCGTGGTATGGGAGCGATATCGGGGCATGCCTAGATCTCCAGAAAGATGTGCAGAGGCGCGCATTATCCGGCCTGGGGGCAAGCCAGCGCAAATCAGCCGTGCCTGACGCGGTTCGCCCGGCGAACGGGTTCCCCTGCGGCTCTGAATAGAGTGTAGTCAGCGAAAAGGCAGGCCGAAGCGCGTCGGAGGCTTATCGGCTGTATGCAAGCCGCAACCGACGCGAACGCGGCACCGGTTCCGGTCGGGACAGATCGAAGCCCTGCAGGTAGTCGACCCCGTGCTTGCGCATACTCAAAACGGTGGCGTTGTCCTCGATCATCTCCGCGATCGTCTCCAGACCCAGGACCTGCGCAATCTCGCAGATCATACGCACCGACACCGCCGACAGGGGGTCGGTCACCGCGTTGCGCACGAACTGGCCGTCGATCTTGATGTAATCCACCTGCAGATTGTGCAGGTATCCCAGCGAGCTCATGCCGGCGCCGAAGTCGTCCAGCATCAGGCGGAATCGCATCGCCCGCAACCGGCCGGCCAGCTTGCGCGCGACCTCCAGGTTGGTTATTGCGGCCGTCTCGGTGATCTCGAAGCAGACCCGGTCCGGGGTGACCTCGCAGCGCCGTGCCTGTTCTGCGATGTAGTCGATCAGCCCCTCGTCGGTCAGCGTCTGGCCCGAGAGATTGATGGTGCAACGCGACCCTGGCGGCATGCAATCGGGATCACCCATGGCCTCCATGGCCAGTGCGATCACGCGCCGATCCAGGCAGCGCATCATGTCGAAGCGTTCGGCCGCCGGCAGGAACAGGCCCGGCGCGATATCCGTTCCATCGCTATCCCGCAGGCGCACCAGGAACTCGTAGAATGCCGGCCCTTCGCCATCTGTCTTCCGCACCGGCCAAATAGCCTGCCGGTAGAGTACGAACTGATCGTTCTCCAGCGCCTGCTGCAGGCGCGGCAGCCACTGGACCTGCCTCCGCCGCTCACCCACCACCCGATCGTCGGGCTGGAACACGTGCACCGTGTTGCGGCCGGCCTCCTTGGCCGCGTGGCAGGCCATGTCGGCGTTCTTCATGATCTCGTCGAAACCGCCGAGTTCGGCATCCACCGGCACCACACCCAGACTGGCATGCACGTCGATGACATGTCCCGACCAGAGAAAACGCATCGACTCGAGTCGTTTACGCAAGCGGTCCGCCAACTCGCCGACGATCGTCATGTCCGGCGCGCGCATCAGGACGGCAAACTCGTCCCCTCCCATGCGGCCGATGCAGTCGTCGTCCCGCAGGCCATTTTGCAGCACCTCTGTCACCATTCGGAGCAGCTGATCGCCCGCCTCGTGGCCATAGGTATCGTTGATCAGCTTGAAGCGGTCCAGGTCGACGAACACCAGGGCATGGATGGCGTCGCTCGCATCCTGTTGCGAAAGCACCGCCCGCACCCTCTGCTCGAAGGCGGAGCGGTTGAGCAGACCGGTCAGATCGTCATGGGACGCCTGATAGCTCAGCCGGGCGTTCAACTCGTACTCGTGGCTGGTATCGCGAATCGCCAACACCAACCCCCCGTGGTCATGCCCCTCCAGCCGCGACACACGGATATTGACCGGCAGCTGCTCGCGGAAATGGTTGTTCAGCAACACCTCGGGCCCGGTCTCCCCTTCGCACATCCGCTCGAGCCAGCCATGCAGCTCCTGCAGAGGACATCCATTGAGCACATCGATCAGCTCCAGCAGCTGATCTGCCGGCTTCCCGGCCGCCCTGTCGGCCGTGCAGCCAAGCATCTCTTCGGCCACGCGGTTGAGATAGCGGACCCGATAGTCCTCGTCCAGCATGATCACCGCGTCAGAGATGGAACGCATGGCGCCATCGGCACGGTGGCGCTCCAATTCCAATTCCCGACCCTTGCGGCGACTCTCCTCACGCGCCTGGACCCGGTTCTGCAGCGCCACCACCAGAACCAGCATGGCCAGGCCCAGCCCGACTGGCGGCGCAACCACCCATAGACCGAGCAGATCAGGGGCCGCGAGCGACCGGGTGGCGTGGAGGACGCGACTGCCAGCGAACACCGGTTGCCGCAGTTCGAGCTGTATCAGCGCATGCTCCCCGACAAGCCAACTCAGTTTCGGATACTCACCGTCCACCCGTGCCAATGATGCCCTGCCCCGAACCAGCGCAAACCGGACGGAGGGAAAATGTCGGTTCAGACCGGCCAGCAACGCAGTCGGAGAAAGGCTTAGCACGAACACCCCATCGACCTGCTGCAGCCTGTCCCTGCGCGAACTGGGAACGAAAAAACCACGGTAAGTCGGCACGCCGTAGAAGATGTCTTCGGCAAAGCGATCAGCGGGGGACCAATCGGACAGAATAATCGGCCGCCCCGCACCGATCAGGCGACGCATAAGAGCAACATCGGCTGGATCGCGGACCAGGTCTCCGCCCAGCAAGCCCAACAGGCGGGGATCGTTGGGCTCGAGAAACCGGATCGGTAGATAGCCCTCCCGCCCGGACGCCAACAGATGGGGGCCGTCCCCGCGGATACGGAAGGTCGGGTAGCCCTCCTCCACCATCTGCTCGACAAATTGGGACGCCTCGCCACCAGGGACCCAGGCGGCAAAGGCGATCAGGCGTGTGCCCGGATTGGCCTGGCGTATCGATGCAGCGAGCCCCGACAGCCGCGAGGCATCGAAGTCGTTCATCCCCTGGTAGGTGGCAGCAAGCGCGTTGAGCATGGCCAAAGAGTTGCGATCGGCCTGGGAGAGCCGGTCGAACGCCTGGTCGGCAATCTCCCGGAACTCGTTCCGCTGGGCATCGATGCGCAGATCGACGAGCAGCGCGAACAGCAACAGGGCTGGCACCGCGAAGGCGAGGCCACGCCACAACCGGGGATGTCGAACAAGCATCGATTGCGAGATCAAGGGGTATCCTGCCACTGCTTCGCCTTCGAGCTTAGCTTATCGGGCAGGCGGATGCCCGCCCGCGCGAGCAGGGAGCTGTTCAACCACAGATCCCAGCGCCGATTGGCGATGATCGGAATCTCTGCGGGCGGGGTTCCATCCAGGATCGCCAGTGCCGTGCGACCCGCCCAGTCACCCTGCTCCTCGGGCAGCTTGGTGAACCCCAGCATCGCCAGCGGCATCATCCACTGGTGGTTGGTGACCGTCAGCGTCCGCGCCTTGTCGCCGATCGCGGCACGCATCTGCGCGAAGTCCCAACCCGTGATCCCGGCCTGGCTGCCAAGCACCAGGAAGGGGAAGCCCTGAGCCTCGGCAAACGCGTCCAGCCAGTCCCTCGGACTATCCACCAGGCGGCTCTCCGCCTGTATCCCGAGACCGGCGGCGGCCTTTCGGAAACGGGCCAGGTTCTTGCGCTCGGTTGCGGTATCGGCGCCCAGATAGAAGAAGCGGTCGTGACCGCCGCTCAGCTGACGAGCTTCCTTGAGCAGCGCGCGCACCGGAGCGACCTCGATCATCCCCGTGACATTGCTGAATGGAAAACCGTACTCATTCACCGACCAATTGATCCCGCAAAAAACAAAGGGCAGCTTCGCGTCCTTGTAGTAGGGAACAATCAAATAGCGTGCTGCATTATCGTCGGCTGTAATCACCACGTCAGGCTTCCAGGCCTCGATAAGCGCCTTCGCGGCCAGTGCGGCGGCCCGTTTCTCGGCCTCGGCCTTGTGGCGCTTGGTATCCATATCGAACTGGCGCAACTGGCACTTTCCCTCGAGCGCATCTTCCAGGCCCCGCTGGACCCCGTCCGACCAGCTATAGCCCTGGTGGTAGGAGGAGACGAACAGGCAGCGGGGTAACGCCTGCGCCTCGGCACCCAACAATGCCACGACCAGGAAACTCCAGCACCTCAGACCAGCTCGTCGTCTCGCCATCTCATCTGCCCCGCAGGCCCCGGAGAATCCCGGCCTGTGATCGTTGCCCAGTTTAACCTCTTGATTGGACGGCAGAACAGGCAAAATCTTTAGCCCGGCAGGGCCTGAACCGCCCTCCACCCATATCGGGGTCGATCTCGTCCATTCCAAGCACAATAACCGGCACGATGTTCGAACCAACCTATAATTCCTGTTGTTTCGTACAATCATCCCACTTCTCATGGCAAAGAAAAGCGAACGCACCCGTCAACGTATCGTGGAGGCCGCCAACCGGTTGTTCTACCATCAGGGCTTTCACAACACCTCGTTCAGCGATGTGGTCCGGGCGGCCGAGGTGCCACGCGGCAATATCTACTACTACTTCAAGACCAAGGACCAGATCCTTCGCGCGGCAATCGACTATCGGCTGGAGAGAATTCGCAGCATGCTGGACGGCTGGAATGACAGTTACCGCACACCGGTAGAGCGGCTGCAGCGATTCGTGTGTCTGCTCGACGATACCGCAGAGGCACTGACCCTCTATGGCTGCCCCATGGGCTCGCTCAACACCGAGTTGGGCAAGACCGACCTCGCCCTGCAGGAACAGGCTGCCGAGCTTTTTCGATTGTTCGAGGAATGGCTGACCGACCAGTTCGCCGAACTGGGCTATGCCGGGAGGGCGCACGAGTTGGCCATCCGGGTGATGGCGATCGGCCAGGGGATCAGCGTGATGGCCCATGTCCATCACGACCCAACGCTGCTGCGGCGCGAACGCCAGCGCCTCTCACGCTGGATAGACCAGCTGGCAGACGGCAGCGCCGACTGTCTCTGATCTTCCGCTATGCAAGACGGCTTCAAGCCGGCAACCATGGCAGTTCGAGGTAGCCCTCACGCGATCGCCGGGTCGCCGCCTCGACGACTTCCTCGCCGCCGAGATTCCGCACCTGGGCTTGTTCCACCCCCGCGGCCAATGCATCGAGCATCCGCGCCTCGCGCGCAAGGCGCGGCGCCATGCCGCGGATATGCCGCATCTCCATGCCTTCGTCTCGCTGCCGCTGGCGCTGCAGCATCTGCAGCTCGCGCTTGGCCTGCTCGAACTGCTCCCGGAGCGGCAGGTCGAGATCGAATCGCATCAGCACCTGGCCGACCGGGTCGGTGGTACCCGCCTGGTCCGGTGAGATCCGCCGTCGCGGCGCCTCGCGGGATCGCCAGCTGATCCGCCCTTCCAATGCCGCACCGTCATCGGCGGGATCCGGCGGGAACTTGTGGAATCCCCAGCGGGCGCCGAAGGCGCACTCGATCAGCACCTTGTCCTGATCGATGCGGCAATCGCCGGCCGAACCCTCCTCTGCCCGCACCCAGGCCCGGGGGTCATTCTTCCAGGCACAGAAATCCCGGTTCGGCGGACGCCCGTAGGCTGTCTCCAGCGCCCGCCAGGTCTGCATAAAGGCCTGCCAGGCCTGCTGGTACCCGGGGTTGCGTCGCAGAAACTCCCAGGCCCAGGCACTGCCGTCCAGGTCCGCCATGCGGCAGTAGTGCGCCTCATCCTGCCAATCTGCAATGATCATGCGCAACATGCTACTGGACTCCCGCAAGCCGGTCATGCAATCTGCGGCAGATGCGCTACCCGGATCTCCCTCACATGATGCAGCAGCTCATCGCCGCCCCCTCGGTGAGCAGCGTGAGCCCGGAATGGGACCAGTCGAACCGCCAGGTGATCGAACGCCTCGCCGACTGGTGTCGCGATGCCGGCTTCGAGGTCGAGATCCTGCCGGTGCCCGGCCAATCGGGCAAGTTCAACCTGATCGCCAGCGCCGGCAGCGGCCCGGATGGGCTGGTGCTCTCTGGCCACACCGACACCGTTCCCTTCGACGAGCACCTGTGGCAGAGCGATCCCTTCTCGCTCACCGAACGGAACGATCGCTGGTACGGCCTCGGCACGGCCGACATGAAAGGCTTCTTCGCGGTGGTCCTGGAGGCAATCCGCGGCCTGGATCTGAGCCGCCTGCGACATCCCCTGGTGCTGCTGGCGACCGCCGACGAGGAGAGCAGCATGTGTGGCGCCCGCGCCCTGCTCGACCTGCACCGGCAGTTGGGGCGGCATGCGGTGATCGGTGAACCCACCGGCCTGCGGCCGATCCGAATGCACAAGGGTATTGCCATGGAGGCGATCCGCGTCACCGGGCGCTCGGGACACTCGAGCAACCCGCAGCTGGGCAACAACGCCCTCGAGGGGATGCACCGGGTGATGGGGGAACTGCTGGTCTGGCGGGAAGAGCTGCGGGCTCGCCACCGCAATCCCCTGTTCGAGGTCGAGGTGCCCACACTCAACCTGGGGCATGTGCACGGGGGCGACAACCCCAACCGCATTTGCGGCGAATGCGAACTGCATTTCGACCTGCGCCCGCTTCCCGGCATGTCCCTGCAGGCGCTGCGCGAGGAACTGGAGATGCGGCTGGATCGCCTGCGCGCGGAATCGACGTTGGACATCCAACACCGGCCGCTGTTCGAGGGCATTCCGGCGATGGAGACCCCGGCCAACGCCGCCATCGTCGAGAGCGTAGAGGCCCTCACCGGTCACACGGCCGGCGCGGTCGCCTTCGGTACCGAAGGCCCCTTCCTCAACGCCATGGGCATGGAAACGGTCATCCTGGGGCCCGGCAGCATCGACCAGGCCCACCAGCCCGACGAATACCTCGCCCTCGACCAGCTCGAACCGGCAATGGCGATCATCCGCGGGCTGGTCAAGCGCTTCTGTCTGGACTGAGCGGGTCGTGAGTTAACCGCAAAGGACGCGAAGGAACGCAAAGTTTTTTATGTCTGTGAAAAACGCACGTTGATCTCTTGCAGCGCGCGGTTTTCCTAATCGGCCGTATCAACTCGATTTGAACGATGGAGGGTAGAGCCTCGACAGAGCTACCCGGATATTCCAACGCTTGCAATGCCGAATACTAGAACTCCTTTGCGTTCCTTCGCGTCCTTTGCGGTTTAGTCATTCTCCGGCTCGACCTGGAACACCACCCCGTCCACACCCACCACTCTTACCCGCGTACCGGCCGGGCAATCAGGCCCTTCCACGCGCCAGATGGTGTCATCCACCTTGACCCGACCGACGCCGTTCTCGATCGGCTCGCTGAGGGTCAGCACCCGGCCGATGTACTGTTCGCCGCGTCGGTTCAGGGCCGGCTCGTCGCTTTCGATGGGATGGCGTTGGAGAAGGATCCGCGCCAGGGCGATGCTGACCACGCTGAAGACGGCAAACAAAACCAGCTGCATCTGCCACGTCATGTCGGGCAGCCCGTACAGGATACCGCCCACCACGATCGCGGCAATGCCCAGCCAGAGGAAATAGACCCCGGGCGAAAGCACTTCCAGAACCACCAGCACGATGCCGAGAACCAGCCAGTGCCAGTAATCGATTTGCGACAGCCAGCTCACTGGCCCCGCTCCCGCGCCTCCAGGCTCTCCTTGGCGACCTCGGCGATACCCGCCAGCGAGCCGATCAGGCTAGAGGCCTCCAGCGGCATCATGATCAGCTTCTGATTCTCAGCCGAGGCGATGGACTGCAGCGCCTCGGTGTATTTCTGCGCAACGAAGTAGTTGATCGCGTTGATGTCGCCCTTGGCGATGGCCTGCGAGACCATATGCGTTGCCTTCGCTTCGGCCTCGGCCAGACGCTCGCGCGCCTCTGCCTCGCGGAAGGCCGCCTCCTTGTCGCCCTCGGCCGACAGAATCACCGCCTGTTTCTCCCCTTCGGCCTTGAGGATCTCCGCCTGGCGTAGACCCTCTGCCTCCAGGATGGCCGCACGCTTGTCCCGCTCCGCCTTCATCTGGCGGGCCATGGACTCCACCAGGTCCTTGGGCGGTGCAATATCCTTGATCTCGATCCGGGTGACCTTCACGCCCCAGGGCGTGGTGGCATCGTCGACCACGCTGAGCAGGCGGGCATTGATGTGGTCACGTTGCGAGAGCAGCTCGTCCAGATCCATCGAGCCCATCACGGTACGGATGTTGGTCATGGTGAGATTCAGGATCGCCCGATACAGATCGTTCACCTCGTACGAGGCCTTGGCTGCGTCGAGCACCTGGAAGAACACCACGCCGTCCACCCGGACCATGGCGTTGTCGCGCGTAATGATCTCCTGCGAAGGCACATCCAGCACCTGCTCCATCATGTTCTGCTTGTGACCGACCTGGTCGACGACCGGCACGATCAGATTCAGGCCCGGCCGCAGGGTGCGCGTATAGCGCCCGAATCGCTCGACCGTGTACTCCATGCCCTGAGGTACACGTTTCGCACCGAGCACCACCAGGATGACGGCCAACACGACCAACGCGATGACGAAAATATCCATGAAGAGACCCCCTTGGTTGAACGCTGAGACAGGCCCGGCCCGTCCGCTGTTGAAACGCGCACCTTCCCAAGTGCACACCCGGCCGATATGCTTGCGCGACCATTGCATTCTAATCGACCGCACCGATGCCTGCGCAAAAGGACAAACCGGACTTCGTGCACTGGTTCCGCCAGTCGTCGCCCTATATCCACGCCCATCGCGGAAAGATGTTGGTGCTCTCTTTCGGGGGAGAGGCCCTCGCGGATACCGGATTCGCACACCTGATCCACGATATCGCCCTGCTCAACGGGCTGGGCATAAAACTGGTGCTGGTGCCTGGCGCACGCCCCCAGATCGAGGAACGCCTGACCCTGCGCGGTGCAGCAATGCAGGTCGTGGGCGACCTGCGGGTGACCGACGAGGCCGCCCTGCAGTGCGTCAAGGAGGCCGCCGGCGTGGTGCGCGTCGAGATCGAGGCCCTGCTGTCGATGGGGCTGGCGAATTCCCCCATGGCGGGTACGCGGATCCGGGTCACCTCCGGCAACCACGTCACGGCACGGCCCGTGGGGGTGCTCGATGGGGTGGACTATCAGCACACCGGCGAGGTCCGGCGCGTCGATACCGAGGCCATCTCCACCCACCTGGACAACGGCTCGATCGTCCTGATTCCGCCCATCGGCTACTCGCCGACCGGAGAGGTCTTCAATCTCAGCGCCAGCGACGTGGCGGCAGCAGTCGCCAGGGCGCTGCAGGCCGACAAGCTCATCTATCTGAGTGAAGGTCCGCCCCTGGGACGTCGCCAACGCCCAAGCAGCCTGCTGCCCGGCGAGGTCGAGGACGCGCTCAAACGCCGTCGCACCCTGGGTGAGGAGCTCCAGCATATCTTGCGCAACGCCGCCGCAGCCGCTCGTGCCGGCGTGCACCGTGTGCACGTCCTGGACAGGCTGATCGACGGCGTATTGCTGCAGGAACTGTTCACCCGTGACGGCGCCGGGTTGATGATCACGCGTGAACCCTACGAGCAGATTCGCCGAGCGGGCATCGACGACGTGGGCGGCATACTCGAACTGATCGAGCCATTGGAGCAGGCCGGCATCCTGGCGCGGCGCTCACGCGAACTACTGGAACAGGAGATCGATCGGTTCATCGTGCTCGAACGCGATGGCAGCGTCATCGGCTGCGCCGCCATCTATCCCTTCGAAAAGGAAGGAATGGGGGAACTCGCGTGTCTGGCGATCCACCCGGACTATCGCGGCGAGGGCCATGCGACGCGGTTGCTGGAACACGTCGAGCAGCTGGCGAGCGACAAGGGGCTGCATTCGCTGTTCGTGCTCAGCACGCGCACCGCGCATTGGTTCAGGGAGCATGGCTTCCAGCCCGCCGGGGTCGAACGCCTGCCAGGACGGCGCCGCGATCTCTACAACTGGCAACGCCAGAGCAAGGTGTTCATCAAGCGTCTCGATTGAACAGCTGACACGCCCACAAGCAAGCGGGCGCGGCTATCGACCTACTTCGGGACCGGCGCGGCCTGTGCCTGCGACGACTCGCCATCGCCCTGCACTGGCTTCGGCTTGGCGGCCTGCTTGCCTTGCTTGTCCGCCTCCTTGCCCTTCTTGCTCTTGGGCGCGGCGCCCATGGTGGCCCCTTGATCGCTCCACATGTTGCGGAACTCGTTCGGCGAATTGCGTGCATTCCGCTCGAACTCGTTCTCCACATCGATCGGATTGGGCACACTGATATAGGGCATGGTGAAACCCGGCGGCAGGCGCCCCATCGCGTTGGGCGTATTGATGGCATCCTCCCACATCGCGGCGACGGACTCCTCCGGGTCGGAAGGATCGACCCACTTGAACGGCACATCATTGCCCCAGGGGGTAACCCCTTTCCATTGATCCGGCCCGAAGTTTCCGAAGAAACCCTCACCCCATCCGGGGAAGTCACCCCAAGGGAATTTCGTCATGGGGTGGTCCTTCCACTTGTGATGGGCAAAGGGCCCGGTACGCCAGGGATGGAAGTTTGGATCGGCCCAATCCCCTTGGTTGTCGAGCGGATTCTGCAAGGGACCGTTGTCCTTCTTCAGCAGATCGCCGAAGTCCCAGTTGTTCCAGTTCCTGCGCCTCGGGACGGGAGGGGGGTAGTAGGCATAGGGGCCGCCGGCGGCTGATGGATAGTAGGAATAGTAGCCTTGGCCGGTCCCATAGTAACCATAACCAGACGCCGCATTGCCGTAGGCCGGCTGAGACCCGCTATAGGAATAGGAGGGTGTGGCCGCCTGCTGCGCGTAGGGATCATAGCCATATCCCGACGTCGTGGGATAGGTGCCGTAGGACTGAGCGGTGCCGCTGGTGCCATAACTCCGGCCCTGATAGTACGACTGTGGGGTGGTCGCCGCACCATAGCCATAACCGCTGCTGGCGTAAGGGGTGTAGCCATTACCGGTGTAGGGCGACGCATAGGGATAGCCGCCGTAGCCTTGGGCGCTCACCACGCCGGTACCGCCAACCAATGCGACAATGATCGCAGCTTTCAAACGCGTCGTAGGTTTCATCTGCTCTCCTGAGTGAGGCAGCACCCGGTATCCCGAGGCGCTGGCCCACCTTAGACAAAAATCAAATTATGCGGCCAAATAAATACTTATAATACCCGGCAGCTCATATGTTGACCCAAGACACGGAGGAACCGCCATGTACGAATTCAACCTGACCCTGGATCTCCCCTTCGACCAGGCCCTCGAAAAGGTCCGCGAGGTGCTCATGTCGGAGCACCTGGGGGTGGTCAGTGACGTAGACGTCCAGGCCATCTTCAAGAACAAAATGGACAAGGACATTCCGGCCTATCACATCTACGGGGCCTGCAATCCCAAGCTGGCCGACCGGGTCATCTCTGCCGAACCGAATGCAGGCACCTTGTTGCCCTGCAACTTTGTACTCCGCGAAACCGAAGACGGCAAGACCGTCGTCAGTTTCATGGATCCGGTCACAGTCCTTGGACTCAGCCAAGCCCCGGAGGTTCAGGGCGTCGGCCAGGAGGCCCGGGAGATCCTGCAGCGGGTGGTCGCCAAACTCGGTGGCTGACAGGGTGCCCGGGGCAAACGCCCAAAGCGCCCTCCATGACGACAAAAAGGCCGAGTTCACATGAACTCGGCCTTTTCCGTGGCAGTATTTCAACTGCTACTCAGCTGGCTTCCTTGCGCGCCTTGGTCTCCTTGATGACCTCTTCAGCCACGTTGGTCGGACAAGGCGCATAGTGCGAGAACTCCATGGAGAACTGGCCACGCCCGGAGGTCATGGTGCGCAGGTCACCGATGTAGCCGAACATCTCGGCCAGCGGCGCCTCCGCCTTGACCCGCACGCCCGTGGGGCCGGATTCCTGGCCCTGGATCATGCCGCGGCGGCGGTTCAGGTCGCCGATCACGTCACCGACATGATCCTCGGGGGTGAACACGTCGACCTTCATGATCGGCTCGAGCAGCTGCGGGCCCGCCTTGGGCACGGACTGGCGGTAGGCCGCCTTGGCAGCAATCTCGTAGGCGATGGCCGAGGAGTCCACCGGGTGGAACCCGCCGTCGACCAGAGTGACCTTCACGTCCAGCAAGGGGAAGCCCGCCAGCGGACCTTCCTGCATGCTGACCGCAAAGCCCTTCTCCACCGCCGGCCAGAACTCACGCGGCACGTTGCCGCCGGTGACCTTCGACTCGAACTCGAAACCGCTGTTCTTCTCACCCGGCTCGATCACGTAGTCGATCTTGGCGAACTGGCCTGACCCGCCGGTCTGCTTCTTGTGGGTGTAGCTGTCCTCGACCCGCTGGGTGATGGTCTCGCGGTAGGCCACCTGGGGCTTGCCCATCTCTACCTCGACCCCGTGGGTCCGCTTGAGGATGTCCACCTTGATGTCCAGATGCAGCTCACCCATGCCCTTGATGATGGTCTCGCCCGACTCCTCGTCGGTCTCGACACGGAAGGACGGGTCTTCCTGCATCATCTTGTTCAAGGCCACGCCCAGTTTCTCGGTGGAGGCCTTGTCCTTGGGCTTGATGGCGATCGAGATCACCGGATCGGGGAATACCATCGGCTCGAGAGTGGCCGGATTGTTCGGATCCGCCAGGGTATGACCGGTCTGGGTATTCTTCAGACCCACCAGGGCAATGATGTCGCCCGCCTGGGCCGAGTCCAGCTCCTTGCGTTCATCGGCATGCATCTCGACGATCCGGCCGATCCGCTCGGTCTTGCCGGTGTAGGTATTGAGCACATTGTCGCCCTTCTTCAGCTTGCCCGAATAGATACGAGTGAAGGTCAGGGCACCGAAGCGGTCGTCCATGATCTTGAACGCCAGCGCGCGCAGCGGACGGTCCGGATCGACGACGGCAAACTCGCCGGTCTCGTTACCCTCCATGTCCACTTCGGGTTGCGGCTTGACCTCGGTCGGATTCGGCAGAAAATCCACCACCGCGTCCAGCACCAGCTGGATACCCTTGTTCTTGAACGCCGAGCCGCAGTAGGTCGGGAAGAAGTCCAGCGCAATGGTGCCCTTGCGGATGCAGCGCTTGAGGTCCTCGATAGAAGGCTCCTCGCCTTCCAGGTACGCCTCCATCAGATCATCGTCCTGCTCCACCGCAGTCTCGATCAACTTCTCGCGGTATTCCTCAACCTTGTCGGTCATGTCGGCTGGCACGTCTTCGATACGGTACTTGTGGGGATCACCGGAGTCGTCCCAGATCCAGGCCTTGCGGGTCAGCAGGTCCACCACGCCGACGAAGTCGTCTTCGATGCCGATCGGCAGGGTCATGACCAGGGGGTTTGCGCCCAGGATGTTCTCGACCTGCCCGACCACGCGATAGAAATCGGCGCCCATGCGGTCCAGCTTGTTGACAAAGATCAGACGCGCCACCTCGGACTCGTTGGCGTAGCGCCAGTTGGTCTCCGACTGGGGCTCCACGCCACCGGATCCACAGAACACGCCGACACCGCCGTCAAGCACCTTCAACGAACGATAGACTTCGATGGTGAAATCCACGTGTCCGGGGGTGTCGATGATATTCAGGCGGTGGTCTTTCCAGAAGCAGGTCGTGGCTGCCGACTGGATGGTGATCCCGCGCTCGCGCTCCTGGTCCATGAAGTCGGTAGTGGCCTCACCATCGTGCACCTCGCCGATCTTGTGGGTCTTGCCAGTGAGGTTGAGAATGCGCTCGGTGGTGGTGGTCTTGCCCGCGTCCACGTGGGCGAAGATACCGATGTTGCGATACATATTGAGATCAGTCATGTCGGGTCTCTTGATAGAGTGTCGTAAAGTTTTCGGTTGAGTCCGGTTCGATCGGCCATGGAGCCGAATCAGCCAGCCAAGCGCCACGCAGGTGCAAAGGGCCACCCGCCAGCAAAACCAACTTATTGATTTTGCTGAAAATTTATAGATTCCACAGGGAAATAGGCGCGTATTCTACCACCCTGGGGCGAAAAACGCTCGGGAAATGTTCCGCCCGGCTTACCCACAGCGATTGAGTTTTCCCGACGGCCCCGGACAGTGCAGGGAAATCCGGATTTTTCAGATGCCCCCTTGGTCAGGATAGAATGGGGGCCGCCCCGCCAACCCGGATCGGCGAGGGCCGATTTCTACACCTACGCACCCCCGTCAACCCGCGAACGGACCGCAAACATAACCGGAGAACAACGACTTGCGCGCACTTCCGTCTCGTCGGGCCTGTTCTGGAATTATTCCGAGCCTGGCCCTGCTGTTACCCCTCCAGGTGTCGGCCCAGCAGCCATCCGGCGCCGCCGCACTGACCGAGGACTACTTTCTGGGCGATATCCCGGTGGTGCTCTCCGCCAGCCGCCTCGCCCAACCGGTGTCGGAGTCTCCAGCCTCGATGACCGTCATCGACCGGGACATGATCGAGGCCTCGGGCGCCATCGACATCCCCGACGTGCTGCGCCTGGTGCCCGGCTTCCAGGTCTCCCACATCAGTGGCCAGAATCAGACCGCCCAGTATCACGGACTGGCCAACCAACATCCCAAGCGCATGCAGGTACTGATCGACGGCCGTTCGGTCTACCACTCGGCCTTCGGCGGCGTGCACTGGGACACCCTGCCGGTGACCCTGGACGATATCGAACGCATCGAGGTCCTCCGCGGCTCCAACGCCTCGACCTACGGCTCCAATGCCTTCATGGGGGTGATCAACATCATCACGCGCAAGGCGGTGCAGGACCGGGGCACCTCGGTCTCCGTACTGACCGGCTACAACGGCACCCGCGAGGCGACACTGCGCTTCGGTGACCGGGTCGGCGCATTGGACTACCGGATTACGCTCAATGGCTTCGCCACCGACGGCTTTCCGAACTATCGCAACACGCACACCTACTGGGACAGCACCGGCGTAATCGCCCCAGCGTCCGTCGCTACGGGGACCGCACTAGCACCAGAGACGACCCTTTTCGAACTGGCGCGCAACGACAGTCAACAGATCGGCCGTTTCAATTTCCGCGGTGACTGGCTGTTGGGCAATGGCGATCTCGTATTGTTCGAGCTCGGTTATACCCATAATGATCGAGACAACATCCTCGACAACGGCAGTTACGAGTTCAACCGTCCCGATGAGAACCTGCGCAGCTCCTCGGAACTGGTCAAGTGGTCGCGACAACTGCCCGGGGACCGGGGCGAGATCTCGGTACAAGCCTCTCACAACCGCTTTCGATTCGACGGGTTGCGCACGGATTTCCTTATCGACGACCTCGATACCGGGGCCACCCTGTTCAATTTCGGACCCGTACTAGGGGGCAGCCGGCTACGCAATGACCGCTATGATCTTGAACTACAGCACACAGTGAAGCTGCCAGGCAGCTGGCGTACTGCGTGGGGCGCCGGCATCCGCGTCGACAGAGTCAGCGGCAGGAATTTCACTACCGGTGACCAGACTGTCAGCCGCTGGCAGTACCGGGTCTTCGCCAACACTGAAAAATATCTCGATGACAACGAACAGTGGGTGCTCAACGCCGGACTGATGCTGGAGCATCAGCAGGAGCTCGGCAATTTCTCCTCTCCCCGATTGGCACTAAACTGGCGCCTGGATGGTTTCAATACCTTACGCATTGCAGTATCACGCGCCTTTCGCATGCCTTCCTTTTGGGAAGCACGTGGAGAGAATCGCCTTTATGCGCTCGATCCATCCAGCTACCTGGCGCCTGGCATTCCGCCGTACGACTACCTGTTGTACACCAGCAACGCAAAGGGACCGGATCCAGAGCGGCTAGACACCTTCGAACTTGGCCTGGTGAGCATCGAGCAGCTGCAAGGCCTGTCCTTCGACGTGCGGTATTTTCGCGAGTGGCTGCGCGACTACATCGACGAGGTGCGATACAAGAACGCCTGCACCGGCTGCGACGGATCGGCGGTAGCGGGAATCGCCTCCCACGACCTGCTTATCCACGACAATGCCGGCTCGATGGACCTGCATGGGTTCGATCTGCAGGGACGCTACCGTATCAATGATAGGACCACGCTCCACGGAGCGGCGAGCATCGTCTGGTCACGAGGTCAACGAGTCAAGGAGAAGGATGCCGCAGGCAACGTAATCAAGACTGCCGATATCGGCGACTACGTACCAGAACGCACCCTGAGCGCCCTGCTCTCCCACCGTTTCGATCGCAACTGGAGCGGCTCGATAGCCTATTATCGAATGAGCAAGATGAACTGGCCCAACGACGGCGATCGACTCGAACCCTATGACCGAATCGATCTGCGACTGGCCCGAAAGTTCGACCTGGGCAGCGGTCGCGATGCGCAGATCGAACTGATCGGACAGAACGTCCGCAACCAGGAATACAGCGAATTTCGCCACGACAACCAGTTCGAACGCCGCCTGTATCTCAGGATGCGCCTGGCGCTGCCCTGATGCCCGGGACGATGGACCACTAGAAGGCACGATTACGTGACAAGGATCTGCCACGACCAGGAAGGTACCCTCCGGCCGCACCCCCGGCAGCTGGTGGCTTGGCTGTGCGCCCTGACCCTCGGCTGCCTGATATCGGGCAGCCAGGCAATGGCTGCCGGCAGCGCCCCGCGCCCACAGGTCCTTTTGCTCAAATCGGCCGGGATGGCCCGGTACGATCAGGTCGAAACCGCTTTTCGCGCGCAGATCACCGCCCAATGCGAGAAACAGCCGCGCTGCCCCGGCGTCACAACCGCGACCGTAGGGAACAAGAGTGACACCGGCATTGCCTCCCCCGCTTTGGTAGTGGCCGTGGGTCACAAGGCGGCAATCGCGGCCCGTTCGAGCTATTCGGAACTGCCGCAGCTGCATGTGATGGTCTCGCGGGTCGAATATCGGGAGCGGCCCCGGGCCTCGGCGTTATCGGTGATCTATCTCGAGCAACCCCCGCTCCGCCTGCTGCGCTTCACCCGCTATCTTCTCCCTGACCATCGGCGGATCGGTGTCCTGCTCTCCCCAGGATCCCCATGGCGGACAGAGATAGAGGACGCAGAAAGCGACGACAATGATGATTATCTGAACATTCGCGAGCTGGATTCCGGGCGCGAGGCAGGGCGCGCCATCCGGACCATGAAGCAACAGATCGATGTCCTGCTGGCCCTGCCGGACCCCCTGATCTACAACCGGAACACCCTTGGGGCAATACTCTTGACCACCTTCCGCAACCACATCCCGGTGGTGGGGTTCTCGAAGGGAGTGGTAAACGCGGGCGCCGTCGCGGCAGTGTTCTCCTCACCCCGGACCATTGGCGAGGAGGCCGGCACACGCGCATTGGCGCTGCTGGCCGGTGCACGTCCGGCATTGCAATATCCCGATCGCTTCGAGGCCGCCATCAATCGCCGGGTGGCCTCGGCAATGCATCTCGATCTCCCCTCGGACGAGGAGATCGCCGCATGGAAGGACGCGCCATGAAATTGCCGAGCCGCTCCAGCCTCCGCACGCGCGCCCTGCTGCTCGGTCTGGTGCCCATGCTGCTCATGAGCCTGCTGCTGGGAGGCTACCTGGTGGGCGCCCGACTGAGTGATCTGCAACAGGCCCAGCAGAGTCGTGGCCAGGCGCTGGCGAATGAACTCGCGGCGACTGCGACCTACGGCATCTTCAGCGGCGACCTGGCCAGTCTGCGCGCCTCGGCGAGACGATTTCTCGCTCAGTCGGATGTACTCGCGATTGCGATCCGGGACGATCGGGGGAAGGTGTTGGTCAGCGCACAGAATCCAGCGCTGCGAAAGCTTGCCTCGCAAAGAAGTCATCGCCACTATCGGTTCCAGGCGCCGGTCAGGGGCATCATCGCCAGTCTGCCGTCGGACGACCTCGCGGGCGCCGGCGGCACCACCCAGCCGCCACCTCTGGGTAGTGTCGAGCTCACCCTGGTCGACCGCTCCCTTGGCCTCGCCCCGGGCCTGCTCAGCACTGCCCTTCTGATCATACTGGGCGGTATTTTGGCGACCTCGCTGATCGCACTGGTGATGAGCGAGCATGTCACGCGTCCGGTTATCGCCATCTCCGAAGCCATCAAACGGCTCAAGCGAGGTGATCTCTCCGCACGGGTCGAAGAACAGTCCATCGGCGAACTGCGGATACTGGAGGAGGGCTTCAACCAAATGGCCGAGCGGGTAGCCCTCACCCAGGAGGAACTGACCAGCGAGGTCGAACGCACGGTACGCGACCTGCAGACCACCATGGACGCCCTGGAGGTGCGCAACATCCAGCTCGATTTGGCACGCAAGAAGGCCCTCGCTGCGAGCCAGGCAAAATCGGATTTTCTCGCGGTGATCAGCCACGAGATCCGCACTCCCATGAACGGCATCACCGGCTTCGCCCGCCTGCTCAGCCGCAGCACGCTCGACTCCATGCAAAAGGAACAACTGAAAGCGATCCGCGATTCTGCCGATAACCTGCTGGCCATCGTCAACGAGATCCTCGACTTCTCCAAGCTCGAATCCGGTCAGCTGCAGTTTCATGAGGAGCCGTTCCGGGTGCGCAAGACGGTCGAGGGTGTGGTGACCCTGTTCTCCACCCAGGCGGAAGAAAAAGGGGTACGACTGCGCTCGCTCATCTACACCGATGTGCCCGACTGCATACTCGGCGATGGACTACGGGTGCGCCAGGTCCTGATCAACCTGGTCAGCAATGCAGTCAAGTTCACGGAGCAGGGCGAGATCGTGATCCGGGCCATGCTCGACGGCGACGACGACGAGGAGCTGATCACCTTCAGCGTCCAGGATACCGGCATCGGCATCGATCCCCTGCGCGGGGATCGCCTGTTCGAACCCTTTACCCAGGGAGAGGCGAGCACTGAGCGGCGTTATGGCGGCACTGGGCTCGGACTGAGTATCAGCAAGAAGATCGTCAAGGGCCTGGGCGGCGGCATCGGCTTCGACAGCACCCCGGGGGAGGGTTCGAACTTCTGGTTCAGCCTGCCATTGAAGCCCGCCGAGATGCCCGTCGATGCGGTCTCGAGCATGCTCTCCGAAGGCTCGGAAAGCCTATTGGCATCCTCCCCCCTCTCCGGCGTGCGCATTCTCGTGGCAGACGACAATGCGATCAATCTCGAACTCACCCGTACCATTCTGCGCGACTACGATGCGGATATCACGGCGGTCAGCGATGGCGCACAGGCGGTCCGGGAGGCCGAGGCCCACGGTTTCGATCTGATTCTTATGGATATTCACATGCCGGTCATGAGCGGATTGGAGGCGGCACGCAGAATCCGCTCCGGAAACGGCCCGAGCGGCAACTGCCCGATCATCGCCGTCACCGCCGATGTCACGGCCGAAACCCAGAAACGCATATTCGGTTCTGGAATGAACGAGGTCCTGGTAAAGCCCGTCGAGGAAGGAAAGCTGCTCCTGACCATCAGCAGCTTCTACCGGATAGCGAAAGATCTGCCCGCGGACAATCTGACACACGACGCGCCGATCTCCGGCGCGGCAGAACCGACCGAATCCCTGGAGGGGCTGCCCCTGCGTGACCGGGATACGGCCATGCGTATCGCTGCCGATAACGAGTCGGTGGTAGAGCGCATGTTCAGCATGTTCGTCGAGGATCTGGAGAAGACGCTACCGGAGATGCACTCCCTCAAGAACGTGGGAGAATTTCGCCTGCTGTGGGAATACAACCACCGCCTCATCGGCGCTGCCGCTGCCTGTGGTCTCTCCCGAACCCACCGCACCCTGCAGTTGGTGGAGCAGGCCCTCGATGCCGAAGACCGGCCGCGAATCGATGCTTTGCTCGAGTTGCTGGCGGAGCAGGCCCGCCAACTGGCCGCCATTGAGTGAACGCCAGCGCCTCGCGGCGGCCACATGGCGAACGGGTGGATCGACCGCTGAACGCGGGCCTCGATCCTTCGGCCTGTCACTGAGTTACCTTTTAGCGGATTTCCCGATCCATCTCTTCGAGCTTGCCCTTGGCCGCCTCCGCCGCCTGCTCCACGCCTTCGCGAGCACGATCGATAGTCGATTTTGCCTTGTCGAACAAGGCCCGATTCCAGCGGCGCTGCTGATGCTCGACCGCCTGAGTCAGCGCCGGTCCCTTGAGAACCCGCTCACCGACATGCACTTCGTAGGGCAAGGTCGAATAGGCCAGCAGGGGGGTGGCGTGCTCCATGGCCCCCGGTTCGACCGCGTCGTAGGCATAGAAGCAGCTGACTTTCCGGTCTCCGTTGCCCACCATGACCTCCGCAAACTCAGGCTCCACAATGCGATCCCCGGCATGGCGCCAGGCAGCCACATCGGTGCCGGTCAGGTCCGAGGCCATGCCACGGCAGAACCCGATGCGCGGATCCTCCTGGCTTTCCGAACAGCCCTGCAGGCCCAACAGCCCTGCAATCACGATTCCTGACAATATCTGTTTGCTTAACATCGAGCTACTCTCCTGGATCGTTGGTGCGGAGCATAGACCAGGTAGCAAAAGACTGGCCAGCCCGCACTGTCGTCACAGCCCGCCAGTCAGGCGCACCGCCGCCCTGCGATGGCCACCCCACATCCTCACTCCCGCCCAAGGCGCTCTTCCGCCAACAAAAAAGCCGACTCCCGTTAGAGAGTCGGCAAGGCACATCGGGGTTACCGATGGAGAGGTTGTTATCGAGGAGATACGTTGAGCACCTTCAGCGTCTCGAGATTGATGTACCGGTCGGTGGGCAACCCCTTGGCCTTCTGGAAGGCATTGACCGCGGCAATGGTCTGTTTGCCGATGATGCCGTCGATCGGCCCACCATAGTAACCCGCCTTCTTCAGTGCCACCTGGATGTCCCTGATGCGGCTGGTCGTCATGTTGGTCTTGCACAGGATGGAACGCCATTCCATGTAGCCGTCCCGATCCAGCTGCCGTTCGACAACGGTCTCGTACTTGGCTGGAATCGCAATGCGCTTGACCTGGGGTTCGGCAATCATCTTGCGTACCTTGACCTTCTTGGTCACGGCCGGAACCTCGACCTTGCGGCTACCGGCGGCCTGCTTGAGCACCTTGCGGGTCACAGTCTTGTACCTTGCGGGCTTCTCCACCAGGCAGATCTTGTTGCCCGTGCGGGTCGTCATCGGCTCGCTGCGATTGTGCACCTCGTGCCACACGAACTCCGGCCCGGACACCTGCTTGCTCACCTTGACGGTCTTGTAGCGCGCTGGGATCTCATGCTTGACCACGCCGGCATCCTTTACCAGCTCGCGCACCTTGACGGTCTTGTACTTGGCGGGGATCTCGATCTTGCGCACGCCTGCGGCCTGTTTCAGCACGCGCTTGCGAATGGTCTTGTAGGTGGCGGGGATTTCCACCAGGCACATGATCTCGCCCGTAGCCTCGTCGATCTTCTGGATGGGGCCTTCGCCCTTCTTCCATACGGTGTGTGCCGGCTTGTCGAGGATCCGCTCTTCGACCCATTCGTAGACGGCCGGCACCTTTTCGTACTTGACGGTCGGCTCGCTGACCATGACGCGTTTCTCCACCCAGCGATAGACCGCCGGCTTGGCCTCGACATCCTCGGTCGCCTCGCTTACCAGCACCTGCTGGTCCTCGGTCACAAACTTGGCGGGGCGATAGTGCTCGTGAAAACACATGCCGGGCTGGGCGTCGTCGAGGTTGACGCCATGCTTGCGCGCCGCAGCCAGCAACTCGTCACTGGCGGGCGCGGCCTTGCGACCGAGGCCCGTCATCCAGGTACGGCTCGCCGGGCTCACCAGCACGGTCTCCTTGACCGTCTCGTATACGGCAGGGACGGTCTCGATACGCGTGGAGGCCGGCTTGACCTCCACTGCCTCGGTGACCCATTCGTATTTCGCCGGCACGATCTCGGTGCGCTCGCTCGCCTCGCTTACCAGGATCTTCTTCGGAATCTCCTTGTAGGTTGGCGGCACCCACACCCGGGCGTAGCACTCACCCTTCTTGGGGTTGGGAGGCAGCAACTGATTGCCTCCGGTAGCCATTGCGCCCGGTGCGGCAGAAGACGCCGCAACGACCTGCGAGCCGGTGCCCGACAGACTCGCGCGCAGGGCCTCGTTCTCCTTCTGTTGCTGGGCGAGCTCCTGTTGCAGGTCCGCCACCTGGGTGTTGCTTGCACAGCCGCCCATGATCAACGCCACGGCGCCGACCAAGGGGATGTAACGCGTCTTCGATGCTTTATCGCTCACGGCGAGCTCTCCTGATCTCGTTGATGGGTGACCGGCCGGCCACCCTTGGCATTGTTCTTCCGTGTCCCCGGGGGAAATCGACGGATCGGGTGCCGCCGCCTGGCTGGCTGATACTATCCCGCCGACCCTCACGTCCCACGCGAAGACTCGAGCGAACTATACGACCGACCTCGAGGAATGCCAGTCGCCGCGCCGTCGGGTAACGGTGACAGAGACTTCAGTCAGAGGCCGTCAGCGGGCCCGGTATGCCGGCGCGGCGTTTGGTGAAAAGGCGCAACGAACCGAAGTCCTCAGCGCTGCGCCGCGAGGTACCGGTCGAGCTGATTGGCGAAGGCCTGACGGTCCTGCTGACTGAACGCAGGTGGCCCACCGGTGTTTACGCCGCTGGCCCTTAGCGTATCCATGAAGTCACGCATGTTGAGCCGCTGGCGGATATTGTTCTCGGTATAACGCTCGCCGCGCGGATTCAGCGCGGCTCCGCCCTTGTCCAGCACCTCGGCGGCCAACGGAATATCGGCAGTGATCACCAGGTCGCCCGGCTCGACCTGCTGGACGATGTAGTTGTCCGCCACGTCGAACCCGGCACCCACCTGGACGGTACGGATCAGACGCGACGGCGGAACCTGCAGTGGCTGATTCGCCACCAGCACCAACTCGATGCCGGTGCGTACGGCGGCGCGATAGAGGATCTCCTTGACCGCCCGTGGCGCCGCATCGGCATCGACCCAGATACGCATACTCAACCTTCGCCCGACTCGGCGCCCAGATCCACCACCACGCGCCCGCGTACCCGCCCGGCCAATATCTCTTCGGCCAACCGCGGCAGGTCCTCCAGATGCGCCACCTGCTCGATCTCGGAGAGCAGTTCGGACGGCAGATCACGGGCCAGCCGTCGCCAGGCCTCGGCCCTGCGCTCCTTGGGGCACATCACCGAGTCGACACCACGGAGGCTCACGCTACGCAGAATGAAGGGCATGACCGTGGTGTTCAGCTCGTGCCCCCCGGCCAGGCCGCAGGCGGCCACTGCACCAGCGTAGGCCGTTTCGGCCAACACCCGTGCCAGGATGGTCCCGCCGACGGTGTCGACCGCCCCGGCCCAGCGCTGGCCCTCCAGCGGCCGTGGGGGCATGGCCATTTCCTCTCGCGGAACGATCTCGCTGGCGCCCAGCCGGCGCAGCCAATCGGCACCCTCCGGACGCCCGGTGACCGCCGCCACGTCGTAACCCAGCCGGGCAAGAACGGCAACTGCCACACTGCCGACGCCCCCGGAGGCGCCGGTCACCACCACCTTGCCCTTGTCCGGAGTCACACCGGCCCCCTCGAGCGTCATCACGCACAGCATGGCCGTGAAACCCGCCGTGCCGATCGCCATGGCATCGCGCAGCGTCAGTCCGTCCGGCAGCGGGACCAGCCAGTCCGAGCGAAGCCGCTGGCGCTGGCTATAGCCGCCCCAGTACTTTTCGCCTACGCCCCAGCCGGTGAGCACCACCTTGTCGCCCGGTTGATACTCGGGAGACTCGGATTGCCGCACGGTGCCAGCCAGGTCGATGCCCGGCACCATGGGGAAGTTGCGAACCACCTTGCCCTTGCCGGTGACTGCCAGGCCATCCTTGTAGTTGAGGCTGGACCAGGCCACATCCACCAGCACGTCGCCTTCGGGCAGATCGGCCTCGGTGAGCTGGCGAATCTCGGCGCGGGTTCGAGCGTCGTCGCCCTGGGTCAACACGAGGGCGCGGAAGGGTTCGCTCATGGCACGGCTCCATTGGAATCGAGGGGACCCGACATTGGCAAATCCTGGCAGAACGGTCAATCCATACAGCATTGACTGCTTCAATTATCATCGTTCCATGCCTCAACGCCCGAACCCTGACCACCGACTATGCGTCGCACCCATGCTCGACTGGACCGACCGTTGGTGCCGCTACTTTCTGCGCCAGATCAGCCAACGAACCGTCCTCTATACCGAGATGGTCACGACCGGCGCCCTGCTCCACCGGGAGCCGGGACGCTTCCTCGACTTCGACCCCGAGGAGCACCCCCTTGCCCTGCAGCTCGGTGGCAGCGAGCCCGACGAGCTCGCCGCCTGCACCCGTCTGGCCGACCAGTGGGGTTATGACGAGATCAACCTGAACGTGGGCTGTCCCTCCGACCGGGTCCAGTCAGGACGCTTCGGCGCCTGCCTGATGGCCGATCCCCCGCTGGTCGCCGACTGCGTGGCCGCGATGCGCGCAGAGACGGATCACCCAGTGACAGTCAAGCACCGAATCGGCATCGACGACATGGACGATTACGACGCCATGGCGTCCTTCGTCGCGCAGGTTGCCGCCGCCGGCTGCCAGACCTTTCTGGTGCATGCGCGCAAGGCCTGGCTGCAGGGGCTCAGCCCCAAGGAGAACCGCGATATCCCGCCGCTGCAATACGAGAACGTCTATCGCCTGAAGCGCGAGTTCCCACAGCTGGAGATCGTGATCAATGGCGGTGTGGCCGATCTCGCCCAGGCCCAGGCCAACCTGCAATGGGTCGACGGGGTGATGATCGGCCGCGCCGTGTACCACCACCCCTGGCTGTTGGCCGATGCCGACCGCCTGGTCTTTGGCCAGCAGCAGGCCCCGCCATCACGCAAGGCGGTGGTGCTGGGCATGCGCGACTTCATCGAACGTGAACTGGCCAAAGGCGTTCCCCTGCACCGACTCACCCGGCACATGCTGGGGCTGTTCCAGGGCCTGCCGGGCGCGCGTCGCTGGCGTCGACACCTCTCCGAGCAGGCCAATCGGCCGGGTGCCGGCTGGCATACCCTGGTCGAGGCCATGGCGGCGGTGCGCGAAGCCCCCTCTTGAAGCCTTGCCTGGCCATCCCCATCTGGATTGCAGGTTTTCACAAACAGCGAGGAGATGGCCATGAGCGCACTGATGAAAGCAACCAACCCCTGGCGTCTGCTGGACGAGTTCAATCGCGAATTCGGACGCATGCTGCCCGGCTTCGCCGACGACGACAGCCAAGTGGTCGGCAGTACCTGGGCACCGGCGGTCGACATCAAGGAGGAAGACGACAAGTTCGTCATCCACGCCGACATTCCCGGCGTGTCGCCGGACGATATCGAGGTCTCGATGGAACAGGGGGTTCTGACCATCAAGGGCGAGCGCAAGCACGAGGCCGAGGAGAACAAGGAGGGCTATCACCGTGTTGAGCGCGCCTATGGCACCTTCATGCGCCGCTTCGCCCTGCCCGAGAACGTCGATGCGGGCAAGGTCAGCGCCACCAGCAAGGACGGTGTCCTCGAGCTGGTGCTGCCCAAGGCGCAGCAGGGCGACCAGCCGCGCAAGATCAAGGTAGAAGGGTGAGGAGGCGAGCATGAGCAGCCTGAAGCAGAATCTGGATCGTGCCTGGTCGCAGGTACAGGCCGGCTGGAACAACCTGGTCAGCAAGGCCTCCAACGCGCTCACGCATTTTCGTCACCGCCAGGAAGACGAATCGGATGAGCAATCCCGTGCACTGCTGCGCAGCAGCCCCGAATGGGCGCTGCTGGCAGCCGAGGTGCATGAGAGCGCCGACGAGGTGACGGTGCGGCTGGAGATACCAGGAATGAATCCCGACGACCTGGACGTGGAGGTCATCGACCGCACCCTGGTTGTGCGCGGGCAGAAGCAGGTCAGCCACGCACGCAAGGAAGGTCGATATCACATCACCGAATGCGCCTACGGCAGCTTCGAACGTCGCCTGCCGTTACCGGCGGAGGTCGATCCCGGCCAGGCAAGGGCGAGCTACGAGAAGGGGATTCTTACCTTGGAACTGCCCAAGAGCGAGCGCGAACGGGTCCGCCGGATTTCTATCGCAAAAGGCTAATTTCGACGTAATTTCAGTTGCTTATGAGAACGGCGCCGTTGCACAGCGGCGCCGTTGCTGTTAGATTGATGTGCCCCGCCTTCGGCGAAGATCAGAGCTTCTTCCGGCCGGCGGAACGAATGGATGCGCAGGAAACGCTTCCCGACCGCCCTATCGATCAGGGATGTGACCGCGACAAGAGGAATTCGACCATGACCATAGACCGTATCGTAATGGCCTTTGCCGGCCTCGTCATCATGCTCAGCCTGGCACTGGGGTGGAGCGCAAGCCCCATCTTTCATAACGAGAATTGGCTGTGGCTGACCGGCTTCGTGGGCCTGAACCTGTTCCAGTCGGCCTTCACCGGCTTCTGTCCCCTGGCGGCAATACTGAAGAAACTGGGCAGGACGCCCGGCCCCGCCTTCAGCTGATAGCAGAGCCGCAATCGCGGCGGGGGCGTCGCGATTGCCTCAATGCCCACCCCTGCTCTTGGATGCGATGAAATCGGTCAGCGCAAACAACACGCCGGAGGTCACGAAGGTGAGATGGATCCCCACCTTCCAGGCCAGCTCCTGGGTGGTGAGCTGACCGCTCTCGATGAAGGCCTTGAGCAGTTCCACCGCCGAGATGGCGACAATGGCGCCGATCAGTTTCAACTTCAGGTCGGAGAACCCCACCTTGCCCATCCAGCCGGGGCGGTCCTCGTGGTCTTCGGGCGCAAACTTGGAGACAAAGTTCTCGTAGCCGCTGAAGGCGATGATCAACAACAGGCTCGCCAGCAGGGCGGTATCGACCAGGCTGAGAATGGCGATGATCGGCTGCGCCTCGCTGCCCACCAGTACCCCCTCGACCAGAAAATACAGCCCTTTGACGAACTTGTAGAGCAGCGCCAGGATGGCGACGACCATGCCGAAGAAGAAGGGCGCCAGCAGCCAGCGCGACGAAAAGAACAGGGATTCGAGTAGCAGTTCGAGTTTTTTCATGGGTTTCTCTATAGACAAGGCTGGTATTCAGACAGGTTCGGCAAACAGGTCGTGCTCGTCGTAGCCGGTGACCTCGACCTCGATGAAATCGCCGCGATCGATGTCTTCCCAGCCGCCCTCGACGATCACGTGGCCATCGACCTCGGGCGCATCGCCCGGTCCGCGCGCAATCAATCGATCCGCCTGGACCTCGTCGACGAGCGCCGTCAGGCGGCGTCCCACCTGGGCGGCCAGCTTGTCGCGACTGATCTGGGCCTGGATCTCCATGAAGCGGGCAAGCCGCTCCTGCTTGATCCCTTCGGGAACGGCGCCGCGCAGTTCATTGGCCGGCGCGCCCTCCACCGGCGAATAGGCAAAGGCACCGACCCGGTCCAGCCGCGCCTCCTGGATGAAGTCCAGCAACCGGTCGAAGTCCTCTTCGGTCTCCCCGGGAAAGCCGATGATAAAGGTCGAGCGTAAGGTGATCTCCGGGCAGATCTCGCGCCACGCGCGGATACGCGCGAGCACCTTCTCGCTGGCGGCCGGCCGCTTCATGGCCTTCAAAATGCGCTCGCTGGCGTGCTGCAGCGGGATGTCCAGATAGGGCAGGATCAGCCCCTCGGCCATCAAGGGCACCAGCTCGTCCACGTGCGGATAGGGATAGACGTAATGGAGGCGGGTCCAGGCCGGCAACCGGCCCAACTCACGCGCCAAAGTCGTCAGGCGCGTCTCCAGTACCCGCCCGCCATGGATGTCGGGACGATACTTCAGGTCGACCCCGTAGGCGCTCGTATCCTGGGAGACCACCAGCAGCTCGCGCACCCCGGACTCGACCAGCCGCTGTGCCTCGTCGATCACCTCGCCGATCGGACGACTCACCAGGTCGCCTCGCATCTGCGGAATGATGCAAAAGCTGCAGCGGTGATTGCAGCCCTCGGAGATCTTCAGGTAGGCGTAGTGACGCGGCGTCAGCTTGACCCCCTGAGGCGGCAGCAGGTCGAGGAAGGGATCGTGGGGCGCCGGCAGGTACTGGTGCACCTGCGCCATCACCGCCTCGTAGGCGTGCGCGCCGGTCACCCCAAGCACCCGGGGATGACGGGCACGGATCTCGTCCTCGCGCTGTCCCAGGCAACCGGTCACGAGCACCCGCCCATTGGCGTCGATGGCCTCGCCGACGGCGTCCAGGGACTCGGCCACCGCCTCGTCGATGAAGCCACAGGTATTCACGATCACCAACTCGGCCTCTTCATAGCTGGGCACGATCTGATACCCCTCGGCACGCAACTGGGTCAGGATGCGCTCGGAATCGACCAGGTTCTTGGGGCAGCCCAGGCTGACGAATCCGATACGCGGACTTTCTGCGACAGCGATCAAGGTATCAATTGAGCAGGTCGGCGAGGTCGATACCGGGAGTACGCTGTATCTCCACCACCAGGGGCTCGCTCAGCGGCAGGTCGCCGGACTCGATCGGTTCGAGCAGCTGCTCGCAGACCTGCTGGATCAACAGCATCCCCTGGCGGGTT
>JANTHJ010000002.1 GCA_024762475.1 Chromatiales bacterium
CCGCAAGCGGCGATCTGCGGCGCTGCGCGCCTTGTCGAACCTGCGCATGCCGGAGTCAAAGTCCGGTGCCTTACCGCTTGGCGACACCCCAGTTGTTTTGAATATCGCTCAGTCCTGCGTCAGCCTGCTCAGCAACGGAGAGCGACTCATACCTCGCACGACCCAACCGCACCAGGCGCTCGGCAGCTTCGCCAGGGCCGCCTGCGCGGATGTCTCGTCGGCGAACTCGGCAAATACGCAGGCGCCCGTACCGGTCAGTTGCGCATCTCCAAATTCTGCCAGCCAATCAAGGGCTTGAGAGACTTCAGGGTATCGGCTGCGGACCACCTCGAGGCAGTCGTTACGCCGGTCCCCGGCGATAAAGGCGCGTATTGTGATTGGGCTTGAATTCCTTGTCAATTCCGGGGCTGCAAAAACGCTCGCGGTGCTGACATGGCAGGAAGGGGCTATCACCAGGTACCAGGGCTCGTCCAACTGGATCGGCTCGATGCGCTCTCCCACGCCCTCGGCCCAGGCCGCCACCCCGCGCACGAAGACCGGCACATCGGCACCCAGGACAAGCCCGAATCTGGCGAGCTCCTCCAAGCCGAATCCGCAGCCCCAGAGCCGGTTGAGCGCCACCAGCACGGTCGCTGCATCTGAACTGCCGCCGCCGAGCCCTCCTCCCATCGGGATACGCTTGTCCAGACGGATGTCGACGCCCTGCGCCACACCCGCCTTTTCCTGGAGCAGACGCGCGGCACGCAGGGTCAAGTCTTGGGCGGGCGCCACGCCTGCCAGGGCATCGGCGCGCACGATCCGGCCGTCGCGCCTGACTCGAAAGGCGAGTTGGTCGGCAAGATCGATGAACTGGAATACAGTTTGCAGCTCATGGTAGCCGTCGGCTCGCTGCCCGGTGATGCGCAACATCAGGTTGAGTTTGGCCGGTGCGGGCCAGCCCCCGGACCAGTCGCTCATCGGCTCTCGGAAAAGCGCTTCCGCAGTTTCATCAGATAGGCATCCCCCGGCGCCTTTTCCAGCGCCTTGCCGAGCACACGGCGGGCCTCGTCACGGCGCCCGAGCGACCACAGCGCCTCCGCCAGGTGACCCGAGATCTCAGCATCCTCATCCAGGGCATACGCCCTGCGGAGATATTCGAGCGCCTCGGTCGCCTTGCCTTGGCGATACAGCACCCATCCCATGCTGTCGAGGACGGCCGGGGAGTCTGGCTTGAGTTCGAGCGCCTGCCCGACGTAGTCGCGGGCCTCCGAGAGGCGCTTGCCCTGCTGCGCCAGCATGTATCCCAGGGCGTTGAGCGCATCGGCGTTTCGAGGATCGAGCGCCAGAAGCCGCCGGAAGTCCTTCTCCATCGCGACGTAGTCGCCGATCTCCGCATAGTAGAGTCCGCGCGCGTACAGGAGATCCTCGTCGTCGGGGTGCTCGCCCAGTGCCTGCTCATACACGGCGAGTACGTCGTCCTTGCCCGCACCTGCCTCTTGCAGGATCTGGGCCTCGGCCAGGTAGAGGTCCACAGCCCGCTTGGGCTGACGATCTCGCGCCTGGCGCAACAGCGCACGGGCCTCGGCCAAGCCGCTGCCGTTGCGGGCTAGCAGCGAGGCCGCGCGAATGGCAGCATCGGCCACCAGCTCACCGCGGTGCACGCTGCGATAGAGGCCGATGGCGGTCGTGAGATGGCCGCTGAACTCCTCCACCTGCCCAAGAAAATAACTCGCCTCATTGGAAAAGCGCGGATCGGAGCGAAGCTTCTGCCACAGAGGCCGGGCCTCGTCCCACCGCTTCTGCTGGGTGGCGAGCATGGCATAGCCGTAGGTCACGCCCGAATCGTCCGGCGCCAGCCGATGCAATTGACGAAACTGCGCCAGCGCCTCGTCGTATTGCTGCGTGGCGACCAACTGACGTGCCAGACTGGTGCGCAACAGGCGGTCGTCAGGAAAACGTGCGATGCCTTGCCGCAGGACTGCCACGGCATCTTCGTTACGACCGCTGTTGGTCAACACCTGGGCCAGGAGCGAATAAGGCCTCGCCCGGTCGGGCGCCTGCTCCACGGCCCCACGTAACACCTGTTCCGCCTCACCCCATCTTTGCTGCGCCGCCAGCAGCACGCCCAGCGCATAGCTCGCCTTGGGGTCATCTTTCCGGTCCGCGACCAGACGACGCATCAGATCGAGCGCAGTATCCTTGTCCGGCTCGCGCGCCAGCGCCGCGGCGATCAACAGTAGCCCATCCTTATCCAGCGCCTCGGCGATCGCCTGCATCGCGCGAAACTGCTCCAGGGCCTCATCGAGTTGCCCTTGGCGCATCAAAGCCAGGCCATAATACTGCCGCGCGGCCAGGCTATTGGGCGCCAGCTCGGCCCACAGCGCCGCCGCCTGCAGAGCGAGATCCATGCGCTCGACGTGCCAGGCGATCCGGGTCGCGCGTTCGGCCGCATAGGGGTCATGGGCCCGCTTCGCCGCCTCGAGATACGCGGTCAGGGCCTCGCCGAAGTCTCCCAGGCGCGCACCGATCTCGCCCACCAGGTAGTCGTACAGGAGGACCTCGTCCAGCGTGGACGCTGGCAGCTTGGGCTCCGGGAAAGGCAATTCGCGCGGCACCTCCACCTTGGCCGCCTGCTCGGGCGAGCGCACCTCACCCAGTCCGGCGCAGCCGGCCAGCACCGCCAAGGCAGGGAGGAGCAGTGAAACACGTATCGAGGTCATGGGCCGAAGGTTACCGGATGGGCCCAACAAAGTAACGCCGAGCGCCTTTTTCTTCTATTTTATCTTCAGACGGCACCCGGTTGATCAGCATCGGGGCCACAACAAAATGGCTGAAGGGGAAGATCCCATGGACAGATGGTCCGTCCTTGCCGCCAGCATCGCGATGGCATTGAATGGCGCCTCCGGGGCCGCCGGCTTTGACGTCACCTCACCGGATCTTTGAACTACAAGCTGCCGTCTGGCGGCACCAAGCTTGGCACCGGCGCGGCGATCGGCCTGGACTCGGTGCTGGGTGCTGGCTTGTTGTACGTGACCGGGAATCTCATCTGCAAAGACAGCAACCTGCTACGGCACCCGCCATCCTTCCCACTGACACCCAGCGACAGAGGGGCCACCTCTGCCTAGGGGCCGCCCGTGGCGACCGGCAACCACTGCCAAGCGGTCACGTGGCCCGCACGGTTGCCCCGCGGAGCAGCGACAACCCGGACTTGAATTCAACCCCTTGATAATTCAAAATTTCCAGTTCGCCGTATGCCTTGAGCGACTACAATGACCCTGCTTGCCGTTGGCCTCAACCACACCACCGCCCCGGTTTCGATCCGGGAGAGGGTCACTTTCGGCCCCGATATCGTGGTCGGGGCGCTGCGCAGCCTGCGCGAGCGGCCCGGTGTGAGCGAGGCGGTGATCCTGTCCACCTGCAACCGCACCGAGCTGTATTGCTGCGTACAGGAGGATCAGGCAGAGCAGGTCAAATACTGGATGGCGGAGTTTCACGGGCTGGTGGTCAACGACCTGTCACCCTACCTTTACCAACACCGCGATGACGACGCAGTTGCCCATCTGCTGTCGGTGGCCTGCGGGCTGGACTCGCTGGTGCTGGGTGAGCCACAGATCCTCGGGCAGGTGAAGCAGGCCTTTCAGACCGCGACCGACGCGGGCCATACTGGCAAGACCCTCAAGCGTCTGTTCCAGCATACCTTCAACACCGCCAAGCAGGTGCGCACCGATACCGCTATCGGCGACAGCCCCGTCTCGGTGGCCTTTGCGGCAGTCAGCCTGGCGCGCCAGATATTCTCTGACCTGAGCGAGCAGACCGCGCTGTTGATCGGCGCCGGAGAGACCATCGAACTGGCCGCGCGACATCTGCATCAGCACGGAGTGGGCCGTATCATCGTCGCCAACCGCACCGTCTCGCGTGCGCGGGACCTCGCCGAGGCGTTCACCGGCTATGCGATCGGCCTGACCGAGCTCTCGGCCCACCTCGCCGAGGCCGACATCGTCATCGCCTCCACCGCCAGCCCGCTGCCGGTGCTGGGCAAGGGGACAGTAGAGCGCGCGCTCAAGCAGCGCCGCCACCGCCCGGTCTTCATGGTGGACATCGCGGTACCGCGCGATATCGAGCCCGAGGTGGGCGAGCTGCGCGACATCTATCTGTATACGGTCGACGACCTGCAGGAGGTGATCCAGGAGAACCTGCAGTCCCGCCAGGAGGCGGCCGAGCAAGCACGCGAGATCATCGATTTCCAGGTACGCGAATTCCGCGCCTGGCTGGGCTCACTGGACGCAGTGGACCTTATCCAGGACTATCGCGCCAATGCCGAGGCGATTCGCGACGAGGTCCTGGCCAAGGCCCAGCGCATGCTCGACAACGGCAAGGATCCGCAGGAGATCCTCGAATTCCTCGCCAACACCCTGACCAACAAGCTGCTGCACACCCCCAGCACCCAGTTGCGCCTGGCCGGCAGCAGCGGCCAGCACGAGCTGCTGGATGCCGCCAACACCCTGTTCCAGCTCGGTCACGACAGCGGCGCCTGAACCTCTCTCTCGATGAAACCCAGCATCCGCCGCCGTCTCGAGCAGATCTCGGAGCGCTTCGCCGAGGTCACTGCCCTGCTCGCCGATCCCGAGATCCAGGAGGACAACCGGCGTTTCCGCGAATTGAGCCAGGAATACGCCCGCCTCGAGCCGCTGGCGCAGGCCTGGCAGGCCTGGCTGGAAAACGAGGCCGAGCAGGCCAATGCCGAGGCCCTGCTAAGCGACCCGGAGATGGCCGACCTGGCCGAGGAGAGCCTCGCCGAGACCCGCGCGCGGGCGGAGCGGCTGCTGCCCGAGCTGCAGCGCCTGCTGTTGCCGCGGGATCCCAATGATGAACGCAATATCTTTCTGGAGATCCGTGCGGGCACCGGGGGCGCGGAGGCGGCCCTGTTCGCCGGCGACCTGTTGCGCATGTACCTGCGCTACGCCGAGCTGCGCGGCTGGCGCGCCAAAGTGCTGAGCGAGAGCCCCGGCGAACACGGCGGCTTCAAGGAGGTGGTGGCGCGCATCAGCGGCAAGGATGTGTACTCGCGCCTCAAGTTCGAGTCCGGCGCCCACCGGGTACAGCGGGTGCCCGAGACCGAGTCGCAGGGGCGCATCCATACCTCGGCCTGCACCGTGGCGATCCTTCCCGAGGCGGCCGAGGTCGAGCACGTCGGGATCAATCCGGCGGAGCTGAGGATCGACACCTTTCGCGCCTCCGGCGCCGGCGGCCAGCACGTGAACAAGACCGACTCGGCGGTGCGCATCACCCATCTCCCCAGCGGCATCGTGGTGGAATGCCAGGATGAGCGCTCCCAGCACAAGAACAAGGCGCGTGCCATGTCCTTGCTGACGGCCCGGCTCAAGGACGTCGCCGAACGTGAGGTGCGACAGGCCGAGGCCGCCGACCGCAAGCTGCAGGTCGGCAGCGGCGACCGCTCGGAGCGCATCCGCACCTACAACTACCCGCAGAACCGGGTCACCGATCACCGCATCAACCTGACCCTCTACAAGCTGGACGAGATCATGATGGGTCAGCTCGACCAGATCATCGAGCCGCTTATGCAGGAATACCAGGCGGAGCAGCTCGCGAGCCTGGGCGAAGAGGCATGAATCGCCTCGGCGATCTCCTGAAGTCCGCCCGTGCACGCCTGGGAGGTTCGCCCGAGGCGGCGGCAGACGCGGAGATCCTGCTCGCCCACCTGCTGGGCAAGGACCGCAGCTGGCTCTACGCCTGGGACGGTCAAGAGGTTCCGGTGGATCAGGCAGCACACTATCGGCAGCTGGTCGACCGCCGTGCCCATGGGGAACCCGTTGCCTACCTCACCGGCCGGCGCGAGTTCTGGTCACTGCCGCTGGAGGTCAGCACCGGCACACTGATCCCGCGCCCGGAGACCGAAGACCTGGTCGCCTTCGCCCTGGAACACCTTCCGGCGGACCGGCCACTGCGGGTCGTCGACCTGGGCACCGGCAGCGGCGCGATCGCCTTGGCGCTGGCCAGCGAGCGACCCCGTTGGCAGGTGATTGGCTGCGATCGCAACTCGACGGCGTTGGCGACGGCCAGACGCAATGCAATGCGCCTCCGCCTGCCACTGTCGCTGGTGCAGAGCGACTGGCTGGTGCCACTCGAGGGGACCTTCGACCTCATCATCGCCAATCCACCCTATGTCGCCACCGGCGACCCTCACCTGCAGCGAGGGGATCTGCGTTTCGAGCCAATTACCGCTTTGGCGAGCGGGCCGGACGGACTGGAGGATATCCGACGCATCGTTGCACAGGCCGTCACGCGCCTGGTGCCCGGCGGCTGGCTGATCCTGGAACATGGATACGATCAGGGCGAGCAGGTCCGGCAGCTTCTGCAATCGGCAGGCCTGACCGGGGCCGCCACTGGCAGAGATCTGGCCGGCCAGGAACGATACAGTCACGCCAGGTCGCCCGGCAACGCGGCGTGAGACCGCTCCCTGCACCCCAGGGAATCCCCTATTGACGATCAGGTCATTCGCGACCACGATTGGCTCAGGCCCTGCGTCAGAAGGAAGGCCATGAAGACCGACCCGGACAGCCCAATCAAGACCCGCGAGATCGCCTTCTGCCCGCTGCACCCGGACAAGAACCAGGCCGGCACCGCGGTACAGCTGTTGCGCGATTGCGAAGGCATCCTGGCGGCCGAGCGAATCAGCGACAGCCAGCTGCGAGTCAGCTACGACCTGCATCACGCCACTCTCGCGGCCGTCGAGGAACTGCTCGAGGCAGTGGGGTTTCACCTCGACAACAGCCTCTTGCACCGCATGCACCGCGCGCTGGTCGGGTACACCGAGGAAACCCAGCGCTTCAATCTCGGTTGCGGACGCGGCGCCAGCAACTGCACCACCAAGGTCTTCGTCAACCGCTACCGGCAGCTCGAGCATGGCTGTCGCGATGACCGGCCGGGACACTGGCGGCGCTATCTCTGACCCAGCCTGCCTTCGCGACTGAAGCCGCCTCCAAGCAACGTCCGACCGATGGCACACGCTGTGGGGTGTTTGGGCCCGAGGCTGGTGTCTCCACGCATCGCGGGTAGAATCGTCGCATGAACGACGAGGAACTGCTGCGCTACAGCCGCCAGATCATGCTGCCGGAACTGGGTTTCGAGGGGCAGCAGCGGCTCGCCCAAGGCCACGCCCTGATCATCGGCCTCGGGGGCCTGGGCTCGCCCGTCGCGCTTTACCTGGCCGCCGCCGGGGTCGGGCGCCTCACCCTGGTGGACGACGACCAGGTCGACCTGTCCAACCTGCAACGCCAGGTGATCCACGACAGCGACAGCATCGGGCAGGCGAAGGTCGAATCGGCCGCACGGCGGATCGCCGCGATCAACCCGGCCTGCCAGACCCACACCGTGCCGCGGCGCCTGGACGAGGAGGAACTGGGAGGCCTGGTGCAACAGGCCAACGTCGTGCTCGACTGCAGCGACAACTTCGCCACCCGCTTCATGGTCAATCGCCAGTGCCATGCAGCGCACACCCCGCTGGTGTCAGGGGCGGCGATCCGGTGGGAGGGACAGCTTGCGGTCTTTGCCTATGGCGAGGGAGAGGCCTGCTACCAATGTCTCTATGGCGAAGGGGGCGAGGAGGACCTGCGCTGCAGCCAGAATGGAGTCGCGGCGCCACTGGTCGGCATCATCGGCAGCCTGCAGGCCCTAGAGGCACTGAAGCTGCTTAGCGGCGCCGGCGAGCCCCTGTGCAACCGGTTGCTGATCGTCGATACCCTGCACCCCCAGTGGCAGACCCTGAAACTGCGTCCCGACCCGGCCTGCCCGGTGTGCGGCAGCCGATGAAGGGAAAGATCCTGTTCATCCATGGCTTTGCCAGCTGTGGGCTGGGGCAGAAATCACGTGCGCTGATGAACTGGTTCGGCGCGGATCGGGTCATCGCACCCGATCTGCCGCCCGACCCCCTTCGGGCCATCGCCACCCTCGAAGACGTACTGGCGAGAGAGGAAATCACATTACTGGTCGGCTCCTCGCTGGGTGGCTACTTCGCCACCTGGGTACTGGGCCGCCACCGCCTGCCGGCAGTACTGATCAATCCGGCCGTTGCCCCCTATCTGCTGCTCGAGGACTATCTGGGAACGCACGAGGACTGTCACGGGCAGCCCTTCGAGGTCACGCCCGCCACGCTCGCCACCCTGCGCTCCCTGCATCGGGAATCGCTGCGCAGCGACGAGCAGTATCTGGTGCTGCTCGCCACCGGCGACGAGATTCTCGACTATCGGGTGGCCGCCGATTACTATGCAGAAAAGGAGCTGATCATCCACCCGGGCGGCAATCACCGCTTCGACAATCTCACCGACTACCTGCCCCGTGTCGAGGCATGGGTCCGCCAAGATGTCCCGCAAATCCAAGACGCCACTTGACCTCGACCGACTGCGCCGGGACATCGTCTTCGAGGACGACCTGATGGGGCATCATTTCGTATTCCACACCACTTGGGGACTGTTCTCACCCAAGGGTATCGACGAGGGTACGCGCCTGCTGCTGCGGCACATGGAGGTACGCCCCGACGAGCGTGCCATCGACCTGGGCTGCGGCTATGGGCCGATCGGCATGGCGATCGCCCGCAACGCCCCGGAAGGCCACTGCCTGATGGTGGACAAGGACTTCGTGGCGATCGACTACGCCAACGCCAACCTGAAGCGCAACCATATCACCAATGCCGAGGCCATCCTCAGCGATGGCCTAAAACAGGTGCCGCCGCAGACCTTCACCCTCGCCGCCACCAACCTGCCGGCCAAGACCAGCAAGGAACACTATTACCTGTTCTTCCACGACATCCGCGAACGTCTGGAGCCAGGCGGCCGTTTCTATGTGGTGGTCATCAGCGGTCTACGGCGCTTCATCGAGCGGGCCTTCGTCGAGGTCTTCGGCAATCACACCAAGGTCAAACAGGGGGCCAGCTACACCGTGGCCCTGGCGGAAAAGCGGTAGCCCCTCTGCACTTTCCCAGGGCTCCGTCATCTAAACTCGTTACTCATTGAAAAGTAGGGCGGGCGGCCTGCTCGGGTTAGACGACGCTATCCTGTGCACTTCCCATCTCACGATGGGAAAACCATTCCCCTCCGGTTAGAATGCGCCCCGCAAGCTGCAGGGGACGCCGTTTTGCGCCGTCAGTCGGGCGATCTCCGGCCGCGGGAAAATTTCCGCTAAAGAATGCCCGCCAAGGGCCGCTAAGGGGGCAGGCAGTACCCCCTACCGAGGTTCGCACCCGACTATGACCAGCGAAAAAAAGAACGAGGTCTCTCCCGAGCAGTCTGCCGAACTGCTGCGCCTGACCCTCCCCATGATGGCCCAGCACAACGTGCCGGTCACGCCCCGCAACTATGCGGTCTGGTTCGAGTTCGTGCGCGGCGAAAACCCCGAACTGAAGGCCGAATTGCAGAGTCTGATCGACGCCAACGCCGCCTTCACCCCGCAACTGAACGAGAAGCTGTTCGAGAAATATGCCGCCGAATGCAACGTCGAGCAGTTCCTGAAAATCCGCAGCGAAATGAACGACCTGATGGACGACGTGGCCGGCTCGCTACAGGAAGTCGGCAGCGAGGCCCAGCGCTTCGGCGGCCACCTCGACGGCGTGGTCGAAGACGTCCAGCGCAGCAGCAACCTGGACGACATCAAGGAATTGCTGCGCTCACTGGTGGATGAAACCCGCACCATGCGTCGCTCCACCCAGCTGCTGCACGAACACCTGGAGGCCAAATCACAGGAGATCGCCCTGCTGCAGGAAGAATTGGAGCAGGAACGCAAGCGGGCCTCCACCGACCCGCTCACCGGTCTGGCCAATCGTCGCAGTTTCACCGAGGCCCTCGCCCACCATGGCGCCGATACGAACCAGCCGGGCGAGCTGTCGCTGCTGATGATCGACATCGACCACTTCAAAGAGGTCAACGATACCCATGGCCACCTTATCGGCGACCGGGTCATCCGCTTTCTCGCCCAGGTGCTGCAGCAGCATATCAAGGGACAGGACCTGGCAGCCCGCTACGGCGGAGAGGAATTCGTGGTGCTGCTTCCGAGGACTGGACTGCGGGGCGCCAGCGCGGTGGCCGAACAGATCCGCCAGGCGATGGGAGAGGCCAAGCTGGTGCGCTCGGACAACAAGCAGCCTCTCGGAAGGATCACCGTCTCCATCGGCGTAGCCGCCTATCAGCCGGGCGAAGATCCCATGGACCTGGTCAACCGGGCCGACCAGGCCCTCTACCGCTCCAAGCAGGGCGGCCGCAACAAGGTCACGGTGGACATGGATGCCACCGGCATCAGCAACCGCGCCTGAACAGGCCGCTCATTCCTCCAGCTTCTGCCGCAGTAATTCGTTGACCTGCTGCGGATTGGCCTTGCCCTGTGATTTCTTCATCACCTGGCCGACGAAAAAGCCGACCATCTTCTTGCGCTTGTCCGGCTCGGCCGCCTGGTAGTTCGCCACCTGCTCCGGGTTGGCCGCGATCACCTCGTCGACCCAGTCGGCCAGCGCGCTGGTATCGGTGACCTGCTTCAGCCCCTTCGCCTCGATGACCTCGTCGGCACCGCCCTCCCCCGCCCACATCGCCTCGAAGACCTGCTTGGCGATCTTGCCGGAAATGGTGCTGTCGAGGATGCGCGCCAACAATTGCCCCAGTCCCGCCGCCGACACCGGCGATTGCTCTATCTCCAGGGCCGCCTTGTTGAGGGCCGCCGCCAGTTCGCCCATGATCCAGTTCGCCGCCAGCTTGGCATCGCCGCAGACCGAAACCGTCTCTTCGTAGTAATCGGCCTGTGCACGACTGGCGGTAAGCATACTGGCGTCATAGGCCGACAGGCCGTGCTCGGACGTCAATCGCGCACGCCGCTCATCCGGCAGCTCCGGCATGTCGCGGGTGGCGTCTTCGACAAAATCGTCATCGAGCACGACCGGCAATAGGTCGGGGTCGGGAAAATAGCGATAGTCGTTGGCCTCTTCCTTGGAGCGCATGGGGCGGGTCTCGTCCCGGTCCGCGTCATACAGGCGCGTCTCCTGCACGATCCTCCCACCATCCTCGATGACCTCGATCTGGCGCTCCATCTCGTAATTGATGGCCCGTTCGACGAAGCGAAATGAGTTGATGTTCTTCAGCTCGGTGCGGGTACCCAACTTCTGTTCGCCGCTGGGCCTCACCGAGACGTTGGCATCACAGCGAAAGCTGCCTTCCTGCATGTTGCCGTCGCAGATCCCCAGCCAGGTGACGATCTGGTAGATTTTGCGCGCGTAGGCCACCGCCTCCTTCGCCGAGCGCATGTCGGGCTCGGAGACGATCTCGAGCAGCGGCGTGCCGGCGCGGTTGAGGTCGATACCGGTCATGCCATGGAAGTCTTCATGCAGCGACTTGCCCGCATCCTCCTCGAGATGCGCCCGGGTCACCCCGATGGTCTTGACCTCACCACCATCCAGCAGGATCTCCACGCGGCCCGGTCCGACGATGGGCAGCTCGAACTGGCTGATCTGATAGCCCTTGGGCAGATCTGGATAGAAGTAGTTCTTGCGCGCAAACACCGAGCGCCGGCCCAGCTGCGCGTCGATCGCCTTGGCAAAGCGTACCGCGAACTCGACCGCCCGGCGATTGAGCACCGGCAGGGTGCCCGGCATACCCAGATCCAGCAGCGAGGCCTGGGTGTTCGGCTCGGCACCGAAGGCCGTGGACGAACCCGAGAAGATCTTGGACTTGGTGGCCAGCTGAGTATGGATCTCGAGGCCGATGACAGCTTCCCATTGCATGGTTCAGTGCCTCATTGGGCTATGTGCAATTTTTTCACCACGAAGAGCACGAAGAGCACGAAGAGCACGAAGTTTTAATGGTCGCACGGCTCCAGCAATAGACGTGATCCAAGAACCTTCGTGTCCTTTGTGTTCTTTGTGGTTCAAGATTTTCAAAGCTCCTGCTCTGATCTACCCGCGTAGTTTCAGTGCTGCTCTCGGTAACGTGCGATTGTTTCACCACGAAGAACACGAAGAGCACAAAGTTTTATTGGTCGCACGGATCCGGCAATGGACGTCATCCAAGAACCTTCGTGTTCTTTGTGTTCTTTGTGGTTCAAGATTTTCAAAACCCCGCCGGCACCTGCCGATGCCAGTCGGTCTCGCGCTGTATCTGGTGCGCCACGTTCAGCAGGCGCGCCTCTTCGAAATGGTTGCCGATCATCTGGAAGCCGGTGGGCAGGCCCTCGGCCGGGGGCGCCGGAATCGAAATCGCCGGCAGCCCCGCCAGATTGACCGCGATGGTGTAGATGTCCTGCAGATACATCGAGACCGGATCGTCGGTCTTGTCGCCCAGCGGAAAGGCGGTGCCCGGCGCAGTGGGAGTAACGATCAGGTCGACCCGCTCGAAGGCGCTGCGGAAATCCTGGGCAATCAGCTGGCGTACCTGCTGCGCCTTCAGATAATAGGCATCGTAGTACCCCGCCGAGAGGGCATAGGTGCCGATCAGAATCCGCCGCTTCACCTCGGCACCGAAGCCCTCCGAGCGTGAGCGCTTGTACAGGTCTTCCAGGTCCTTGGGATCCTCGCAGCGATGGCCGAAACGCACACCGTCGAAGCGTGACAGATTGGATGAGCACTCCGCCGGGGCGACCACATAATAGGCCGGCACCGATAGATGGGCATTCGGCAGACTGATCTCGATGACCTCGACCCCCTGCCGCTTCAGCTCCCCCAGCACCGCCTCGGTGGCGGCCGCCACGCCGCTGTCCAGCCCCTCCTGCATGAACTCGCGGACCAGACCTACCTTGAGGCCCGCCAGGGGGTGCTCGAGGGCGGCGGCATAGTCATCTACCGGGCGGTCGACGCTGGTCGAGTCCCGCTCGTCGAATCCGGCCATACCCGAGAGCAGCAGGGCCGCATCCTCGGCGCTGCGGGCCATGGGCCCTGCCTGGTCGAGCGACGAGGCAAAGGCAATCATGCCCCAACGCGAACAACGGCCATAGGTGGGCTTGAGCCCGGTGATGCCGGTCAGTGCCGCCGGCTGCCGGATCGAGCCCCCGGTATCGGTTCCAGTAGCCGCTGGCGCCAGCCGTGCCGCCACTGCGGCCGCCGAACCACCGGAAGACCCTCCGGGCACCCGGCTGCTATCCCACGGGTTGCGCACCGGTCCATAGTAGCTGGTCTCGTTGGAAGAGCCCATCGCGAACTCGTCCATGTTGGTCTTGCCCAGCATCACCATACCGGCCTGTGCGAGATTGGTGACCACGGCGGCATCGTAGGGCGAGACAAAATTGTCCAGCATGAACGAACCGCAGCTGGTGCGCACATCCTGGGTGCAGAAGATATCCTTGTGCGCCAGGGGGATACCGGTGAGCGGACCGGCCTCTCCGGCGGCGATCCGCGCATCGGCCGCCTCGGCCTGGGCCAGGGCCTGCTCCTCGGTGACCGTGATGAAGCTGTTGAGTCGCCCGTCCAGGGCCGCGATCCGGTCCAGGAAGTGCCGGGTCAGCTCCACACTGGAGAATTCCCCGCCGGCCAGGCCGGTAGAGAGCTGCGCAAGGGTCTTGTCATGCATGGGGGTGTGCTCGTGTTCGGATCGGCTCACTCGATGACCTTGGGCACCAGGAAGAGGCCATTTTCGGCCGCCGGCGCGTTGCGCAGGTAGCGCTCGCGCTGATTGGTCTCGGTCACCTCATCCGGTCGCAGGCGCTGCGGCATCTCCAGCGGATGGGCCATCGGCTCTACCTGAGAGGTGTCGACCGCCTGCATCTGCTCGACCAGGCCCAGGATATTGGACAAATCCCGCTGCAGGGGTGCAATCTCGGCCTCATCCACCGCCAGGCGGGCCAGGTGTGCGATCTTGTGGATGTCATCGGAACTGAGTGACATGGACATGCCCTCTACTGCTGCTCACGGAGAAGAGCCGAAAATTACCACAGCCACCCACCTGCCGGCCAGCATTGACGACCTCGGCCACATGCCGCAAAACCGCGGGCCCGGCTTGCCCCACCCTGTGCCGCCTTGCTAGATTAACGCACCCTGAATTCGCAGCCCCCCGCTGCCACCGACCGAAAATCACCCGTTCGGCACCGAAACGGGCTCGCCACTGGATGACAACGCATGTTCCTACGCCGTATTCGTGGACTCTTTTCCAATGACCTTTCCATCGACCTGGGCACCGCCAACACCCTGATCTACGCACGAGATCAAGGGATCGTGCTCAACGAGCCTTCGGTGGTGGCAATCCGGCACGACCGCGGACGCGGGGGACACAAGTCGGTTGCCGCAGTTGGCGAATCGGCGAAGAAGATGCTCGGGCGGACGCCCGAGAACATCACCGCCATCCGGCCCATGAAGGAGGGCGTGATCGCCGATTTCACGGTCACCGAGAAGATGCTGCAGTACTTTATTCACAAGGTGCATGAGTCCAAGATCATCCGCCCCAGCCCGCGGGTGCTGATCTGCGTACCCTGCGGCTCGACCCAGGTGGAGCGGCGCGCGATCAAGGAGTCGGCCGCCGGCGCGGGGGCACGCGAGGTGTATCTGATCGAGGAGCCCATGGCGGCGGCGATCGGCGCCGGCCTGCCGGTGGACGAGGCGCGCGGCTCAATGGTGCTCGACATCGGCGGCGGCACCTCCGAGGTGGCGATCATCTCGCTCAATGGGATCGTCTATTCCAACTCGGTGCGCATCGGCGGCGACAAGTTCGATGAGGCGATCATCAATTACATCCGCCGCAACTACGGCACCCTGATCGGCGAGGCCACTGCGGAACGTATCAAGCAGAAGATCGGCTCGGCCTATCCCGGCAACGAGGTGCTGGAGCTGGAGGTCAAGGGCCGCAACCTGGCCGAGGGCGTGCCACGCAGCTTTACCATGACCTCGAACGAAGTACTCGAGGCCCTGCAGGAACCCCTCTCGGGGATAGTCGACGCGGTCAAGAAGGCGCTGGAGCAGACCCCGCCCGAACTGGGTGCGGACGTGGCCGAGCGCGGTATCGTGCTCACCGGCGGCGGCGCCCTGCTGCGCGATCTGGACCGCCTGATCGAGGAAGAGACGGGCCTGCCGGTGATCATCGCCGAGGACCCTCTCACCTGCGTGGCCCGGGGCGGCGGCCGCGCGCTCGAGCTGATGGACGAGCGTGGCGGAGACGCCTTTACTGTCGAGTGAGTGGGACCGTCTGACCGGAGGGCATTGCCATCAAGCCGATCTTTGCACAGGGCCCGAGCCAGACCACCCGGGTCTTGCTCGCGGTCGTGCTGTCGATCCTGCTGATGGCAGTAGACCAGCAGTTCCAGCAACTGCAGCGCATCCGCGGCATGCTGGCCTTCGTCACCTACCCATTGCAGGCACTCGCCGAAGCACCGGTCAGCCTCGCGCGCTGGATCAGCGAGGTGACGGCGTCGCATAACGAGCTCCTCGACGAGAACCGGCACCTGCACAACGAAAATCTCAAGGCGCGCGCAGAGCTGCAGCAGCTGGAGAGCCTGCGCGCGGAGAACCTGCGGTTACGCAACCTGCTGGATGCCTCGTACAAGGTGGGTGACCGCATCCTGATTGCCGAGCTGTCCGCGGTCGATCTGGACCCGTATCGTCAGCAGGTAATGATCAACAAGGGCTCGAGCTCGGGCGTGTTCGTGGGCCAGCCGGTGCTCGATGCCAACGCGGTGATGGGCCAGGTGGTGCAGACCACCCCCTTCTCGGCAACGGTACTGCTCATCACCGACCCCAGCCACTCGATCCCGGTGCAGGTGCTGCGCAACGGCCTGCGCACCATCGCGGTGGGCACCGGCCGCATCAACGAGCTCTCCCTGCCCTATCTGCCCACCAACTCGGACATCCGGGTCGATGACAAGCTGGTTACCTCTGGCCTGGGCGGCAAGTTTCCGCCAGGCTATCCGGTCGCCACGGTGACCAGGGTGGACCGTTCGCCGGACAATGCCTTTGCCCGGATCATCGCCACCCCGACCGCTCATCTCGACCGCAGCCGCGAGGTCCTGCTGGTTTGGTCGGTCCCCAGCAAACCGGCCATCCCGGACGAGGAAGTCCCTGAACAGGACAGTGACGCCACGCAGCCCGACTCGTTCGGCGAGGGTTCGCCGTGAACGGACGCGGCCTCGGTGTCATCTGGCTGACCTTTGGCGTGGCGTTGCTGCTGATCATATTGCCGCTGCCAGAGTGGGCACGTCCACTGCGCCCGCAGTGGGTGACTCTGGTGCTGATCTATTGGTGTCTGGCCCTGCCGCATCGCATCAGCGTTGGCACCGGCTTCGTGCTCGGCCTGCTGCTGGATGTGCTCACCGGGACCCTACTGGGCCAACACGCCCTGGGGCTGTCCCTGGTGGCCTACCTCGCGGTGCAACTTCACGCCCGAATCCGGGTCTTTCCCTTGTGGCAGCAGGCACTCGCGGTGCTGGTGCTGCTGACGATGGAGCAGATTCTCTCCTTCTGGGTGATGGCGATCATCGGACAGAGGCCCCCGGGCCTGCAATACTGGGCGATTCCGCTGATCGGCGCCCTGCTCTGGCCCTGGGCCTTCGTGACCCTGCGCAATATCCGCCGGCATTTCAAGGTGACCTGAACGACGCATGCAGATCAAGGACCATATCCGCGAGGAACAGGCCTTTCTCGGGCGCGCCGTCGTGTCGGGACTGCTGGTGATCATGGCCCTGCTGGCATTGGGTGCACGCCTGTTCCAGCTACAGGTGGTCGAACACGATCACTTCACTACCCTGTCGAAGGACAATCGGGTCAAGCTGCGCCCTCTGCCCCCGACACGCGGCCTGATCTATGACCGCAGTGGCGTGCTGTTGGCACAGAACCGACCCGCCTACAGCCTGGAGCTGATTCCCGAGCAGGTAAAGGACGTGGAGGGTACGCTCGAGCGCCTGTCCCGATATATCGAGATCGATGCCGATGATCGCGAGCGCTTCGACCGCCTGCGCCGCCGCAAGCGGCGTTTCGACAGCGTTCCCATCCGCGTCAACCTGGACCCCGAGGAGGCCGCCCGCTTCGCGGTGGTGCGCCACCTGTTCCCGGGGGTGGATATCAAGGCCCAGCTGCTGCGCCACTATCCCTTCGCCGCGGCGACCTCACACCTGCTGGGCTATGTGGGGCGCATCAGCACCCGCGACCTGGAAACTATCGATACGTCGAACTACGCCGGCACCAGCCACATCGGCAAAACCGGCCTGGAGAAGAGCTACGAGGCAGTCCTGCACGGAGAGGTGGGCGTGCAGCAGGTCGAGGTCAACTCGGTCGGCCGGGTCGTAAGGGTGTTGGAGGAGACGCCGCCCGAACCGGGCCAGGATCTGCACCTGCACCTGGATATCGGCCTTCAGCGAATCGCCCTGGAGGCCCTGGGCGACTACAATGGCGCGGTGGTCGCGATGGACCCGCGAAACGGGGGCATCCTCGCCCTGGCCAGCAAGCCCGGCTACAACCCCAACCTGTTCGTCGAGGGCATCAGCCGGCGCGACTACAAGGCCCTGCAGGACAATCACGACCGTCCGCTCTACGACCGCGCCTTGCGCGGCCAGTATCCGCCGGGCTCGACCATCAAGCCGTTCATCGGCCTGGCAGGCCTCGAAACCGGCACCATCCGCTATGACACGACCTACTACTGCCCCGGCTACTTCCAGCTGCCCGGCCACGAGCACAAGTACCGCGACTGGAAGAAGAGTGGCCACGGCCCGGTCGATCTGGACATTGCCATTACCCAGTCATGCGATGTCTTCTACTACAAGCTGGCGCACAACATGGGTATCGATGCCATGAGCAGCTATCTGGCCAATTTCGGCTTCGGCCGCCGCACCGGCATCGACTTGGTGGGCGAGTCCAGGGGGATACTGCCATCGAGGGAATGGAAGCGGCGCAACAAGCACCAGCCCTGGTACCCTGGCGAGACCATCATTGCCGGGATCGGACAGGGCTATTTCCTCACCACCCCTCTGCAGCTGGCCGCCGCCACTGCGGCAATCGCCAATGGCGGCCACCTGGTACAGCCCCATGTGGTGGACTATCTGCAGACCCGGGGCAGCAAGGAGCGTATCCCCATCCCCCGGCATGACGAGCCCATCCCTGTTGTCTCCCAGGCAGACTGGGACGACGTCCGGGTTGCGATGGAGCACGTGGTCCAGGGCGCACGCGGCACCGCTCGCCGGATCCGCTCCGTGGCCTATCACATGGCCGGCAAGACCGGCACTGCCCAGGTCTTTACCGTGGGCCAGGAGGAGGAATACGAGGAGGAGAAGGTCTCCCACAAGAACCGCGACCACGCTCTATTCATCGCCTATGCGCCGACGGAGGATCCGCAGATTGCGATTGCAGTGGTAGTGGAGAACGGCGGGCACGGCGGAACCACCGCCGCGCCGGTCGCTCGCAAGGTAATGGATGCCTGGCTGCTGCCCCGGCTGTATGGCTCCGACGCCAAGATCGCGAACGACGTTACGGACGCGCCGACGACTTCCACCCCGAGAGACGGCACATGAGCCTTCACCCCGCCGAGCTGGGCGACCTGACTCCCAGCGACCCCAATCGCCGCCAGGGTGTGCTGGCACGCTACCATCTCGACCTGCCTCTGCTGGTGGGACTGTTGCTGCTCAGTACCTACGGGCTGGTGGTGCTCTATTCGGCCAGCGGGCAGGATATCGGACAGGTCGAAAGACAGCTGCTGCGATTCCTTTTGGCCTTCGGTGTCATGGTGGGCGTGGCACAGATCCGCCCCGATCAACTCAGGCGCTGGAGCCCTTGGCTGTATCTGGTCGGCACCCTGTTGCTGGTACTGGTACTGGTGATTGGCGATGTCGGCAAGGGGGCGCAGCGCTGGCTGGATCTGGGGGTGATCCGATTCCAGCCCTCGGAGATGGTCAAGCTGGCCGTGCCGATGATGCTCGCCTGGTACCTGTACGACAAGCCCTTAGCTCCAAGCGTGAGACATCTGGGCGTGGCGGTCGTATTGATGGCGGTGCCGGTGCTGCTCATCGCCAAGCAACCGGATTTAGGCACCTCGCTGCTGGTAGCAAGCGCGGGCGTGTTCGTGCTGTTTCTCGCCGGCATCAGCTGGCAGCTCATCGCCGGCCTGTTCACCGCGGCGGCTGCCGCCGCGCCCATCGCCTGGCACTTCATGCGCGACTACCAGAAGCAGCGGGTGCTCACCTTCCTCGACCCCGAAAAGGACCCCCTTGGCGCCGGCTATCACATCATCCAGTCCAAGATTGCCATCGGATCGGGGGGTCTGTGGGGCAAGGGCTGGCTCAACGGCACCCAGTCGCAACTCGATTTCCTGCCGGAACGCCACACCGATTTCATCTTTGCGGTGTTGGCCGAAGAGCTCGGCCTGGTCGGGGTGAGCCTGCTACTCGCCCTGTACCTGTTCATTATCCTGCGCGGACTGTATATCGCAACCCGCGCACAAGACACCTACGGGCGCCTGCTCGCCGGATCACTGACCCTGGTATTCTTCGTCTACCTGCTGGTCAATGTCGGCATGGTGTCGGGCCTGCTGCCGGTGGTCGGCGTACCGTTGCCGCTGATCAGTTATGGCGGCACCTCGCTGGTGACCCTGATGGCAGGCTTCGGTATGCTGATGTCGATACACACCCACCGCAAGCTGCTGCCCCGATGATCCGATATCTGTTCCCGCTGCTCCTGTCCTGGCTTGGTGCCGCCCATGGCGCGCAGACCACCGCCAGCGAACCGACGCCGTCACCGGAGGTGCTCCAGCAGGCCTTCATCGGGGAGATGGTGAAACAACACGGCTTCGACGCATCCGAGCTGCGCACCCTGCTGGATTCGGCCGTGGTCAAGGACTCGATTCTCGACGCCATCGCCCGCCCGGCGGAAAAGCGCCTCACCTGGGGCGAATACCGCAAGATCTTCCTCACGCCCGAGCGTGTGAAGGGAGGACTCCGCTATTGGCAGACGCACGCGAAGGACCTGCAGCGAGCCGAAAAGGTCTATGGCGTACCTCCCGAGATCATCGTTGCAATCATCGGGGTCGAGACACGCTATGGTCGTCATGCGGGAAGCTATCGGGTGCTCGACGCCCTGAGCACGCTCGGATTCCATTATCCGCCGCGGGCGAAGTTTTTCCGGCGCGAACTGGGCGAGTTTCTGGTGTTGACCCGCGAGGAACAGAGCGACCCTCGCGAACTCCTCGGCTCCTATGCCGGCGCCATGGGTAAGCCACAGTTCATCCCCTCGAGCTTCCGCGCCTACGCGGTGGATTTCGACGGTGATGGGCACCGGGACATCTGGAACAACGATGCCGATGTGATCGGCAGTGTCGCCAACTATTTTGCCCGCCACGGCTGGCGCCCCGGCAGGCCGGTGGCGTGGCGGGTACAGATCCCGGAGCTGACACCAGCGCTGCAGGCCATCATCGACCGGGGCTACAAGCCCTCGACCACGGTGGGCGAGTTGATCGACGCCGGGGTCGTCGCCGAAGCGCCGCTTGCGCCGAATCTGCCCGCTGCGCTACTCGCACTGAAGGGCGATTCGGGAACCGAATACTGGCTGGCGCTGCCCAACTTCTATGCGATTACCCGCTACAATCACAGCCCATTGTACGCAATGGCGGTCTACCAACTCTCCGATGCCATACAACGCCTGATCGATCACAAGAGACCATGAAGCGCTACAGTCTCCACCTGCTGGGTCTCCTGCTGCTTCCCGCCGTTGCGCTCCTGGCGGGATGCGGTGGTGGCCTGGACCGGGACGGGGCGCCGGCCGGCTATCCCGATCTCAGCCATACGCCGGATGCGGTCCCCCGGGCCGAGCCCTACCGCCACGCCAACATGCGCAGCTACCGGGTGAATGGCCACACCTATCACCCGATGCGCACCTCCCGGGGATATGTCGAGCGCGGCATCGCCTCCTGGTACGGCACCAAGTTCCACGGCCGCAATACCGCCAGCGGTGAACGTTACAGCATGTACGCCATGACCGCTGCGCATCGCACCCTTCCGCTGCCCAGCTATGTACGCGTCACCAACCTGGAGAACCAGCGCAGCGTGGTGGTGCGGGTCAACGACCGTGGCCCCTTCCACCAGAACCGCGTGATCGACTTATCCTATGCAGCTGCCAGCAAACTCGGCATGCTGGGCAAGGGTACAGCCCTGGTGGAGGTACGTGCGATCGATCCTGCGCATCCGGCCTCGCCGACCGTCCGGCCCGATCGACAAGTGGCTGCCAAGGGCCGGCACAGCCCTCGGATCTATATCCAGGTGGGCGCCTTCGGCAATCGGGACAATGCCCGACGTCTGGCAGAACGCCTGGAACGGTCGCTGCGGCGCCCGGTTCGGATCGAGCGCACAACGCGGCCGGGCGGCAGCCTCCACCGTGTACATATCGGCCCCCTCGCCTCGGTCGAGATCGCCGACCATGTCAGCGCGGCCCTTGAGCAGATGCACATCCGCGACGCGCATGTCCTGATCCGCTGACTGGCGCGCGCATCCGCCGATAAAATGGAACCCAGTTCCCTGACGGGCATCCAAAGTCGGACCAGCCTGTTCGTAACCCCAAGAGGATTCCGACATTGATGAAGCAGCTTTCCTTCCTCCTGGCCCTTCTGCTATTCGCCGGCCTCGCCAGCGCGGCCCCTGTGCCCGCGCCGCCGGACATCGACGCCAAGGGCTATCTGCTGATGGACATGCACAGCGGTCGGGTCCTGGCCGAAAAGAACGCGGACCAGCGCATGGAGCCCGCGAGCATCACCAAGATCATGACAGCCCACGTGGTGTTCGAGGAACTGGCCAACGGCAACCTCAAGCTCGACGATATCGCCACCGTGAGCGAAAAGGCCTGGAAGACCGGCGGCTCGCGCATGTTCATCGAGGTCAACAGCCGGGTGTCGGTGGGCGATCTGCTCAAGGGACTGATCATCCAGTCCGGTAACGACGCGGCAGTGGCCCTGGCCGAGCACATTGCCGGCAGCGAGGATGCCTTCGCCAACCTCATGAACGAACATGCGGCCCGACTCGGTATGCACGACACCCACTTCGCCAACGCCACGGGCCTGCCGCACGCCGATCACTACACGACCCCTCGTGACATCGCCAAGATGACTATCGCCACCATTCGGGACTATCCCCAGTACTACGCGCTGTACAAGGAAAAGGAGTTCACCTACAACGGTATCCGTCAGCACAACCGCAACCGCCTGTTGTGGCGCGACCCCACGGTGGATGGCGTCAAGACCGGGCATACCCAATCGGCAGGCTTTTGCCTGGTGGCCTCTGCAAAACGCGACGACATGCGCCTGATATCGGTGGTGATGGGAACCAAGGGCGACAAGGCGCGCATGCAGACCAGCCAGGCCCTGCTCAATTTTGGATTTCGCTTCTACGAGACCCACCGCCTATACGCCGGGAACACCAAGCTGACCGAAGCCCGGGTCTGGAAGGGCGAGAACGAACGGGTACCCCTCGGTCTGAAGCAGGATCTCTACGTCACAATCCCACGCCGTCAGTACGATCGTCTGAATGCACGTAGCGAGATCGACCCCGACATCCAGGCGCCGGTAGACAAGGGGCAGCCCCTCGGGGAGGTCATCGTGGATCTGGACGGAGAACCGGTGGCGAAGGTGCCCCTGATCGCCCTGAGCGCCGTCCCTGAAGGCGGGCTCTGGCGCCAGGCGGTCGACACGGTCGAGCGCTGGCTGCCCTTCTGATGGAGCGGGTGTTCCTGAACGGCCGCTTCGTACCGCGGGAGATGGCCTGCGTACCAGTGACCGACCGGGGACTACTGTTCGGCGACAGCGTCTACGAGGTGATCCCGGCCTACGGCGGGGTGCCCTTCCGCCTGGCCCAGCACCTGGACCGGCTGGGTCGCAGCCTCGCGGCGATCCGCCTTGAGAATCCCCTGTCCCGAGCCGAGTGGGAGTCGATGATCGGCGAACTGTGCGGGGACTGCGGCGACCTGGACCGCTCCATCTATATCCAGGTCACCCGCGGTGCCTACCCGACCCGCAGCCACCGGATCCCCGCCGAGGTCACCCCGACGGTGATCGCCTTCAGCTCGGCAATCCCGGAACGGGATCCGCGGATCGCCCGCCAGGGTATCAGGGCGATCACCCTCCCGGACATTCGCTGGCACCGGTGCGATATCAAGGCCACGACCCTGCTGGCGAATATGCTTGCGCAGGCCGAGGCGGTTGAAAAGGGTGCCGACGACGCCATCTTCATTCGCGACCACCTTGCCACGGAAGGGACCGCGAGCAACCTGTTCATCGCCCATGAGGGCCAGCTCGCCACGCCGCCCAACAGCGACCAGCTGCTGCCCGGCGTGACCCGCGACCTGGTGCTGGAGCTGGCGCGGGACGCCGGCGTCCCCTGCCGCGAGGCGGCGATCACCGAGCAGGACCTGCACCGGGCGGAAGAGATCTGGCTGACCAGCTCCACCCGGGAGCTCGCGCCGGTGGTACGACTGAACGACGAGATCGTCGGCGATGGCAGTCCCGGACCCCTGTGGCAGCGCATGGACCAGCTATTCCAGGCTGCCAAACACCGCATTAGGCAGCGCGCGCGGGCGCGCAGCGAGAACCAACGATGAGCGACGACAAAGACGACAAGCAGGCAACACAGGCGCAGGGCGAGGGCTTCCAGTTCCCCTGCGACTACCAGGTGAAGGCAATGGGCCTGGATGACGGCAGCTTCCGCGACACCGTGCTCGAGATCGTGGGCAATCACTGCGAGAAGATCGAGGAGAACAAGATCTCGTGCCGCGGCAGTGCCAACGGCAAGTACCTCTCGGTGAGCGTGACCATCGAGGCGCAGAGCCGCGAGCAACTCGATGCCCTCTACGACGAACTCACTGCCCATGACAAGGTATTGATGCGGCTGTGAGCGGCGCACCGGTCGTACGGATTCGCCACCTGGGGCGCCGCCCCTATGTCGAAACCTGGCAGGCGATGCGCGACTTCACCGAGCTGCGCACCCCAGAGACGCCCTCCGAGATCTGGCTGGTCGAACACGATCCGGTCTTCACCCAGGGCCAGGCAGGCCGAGCGGAACATCTCCTCGCCCCGGGTGATATTCCGGTGGTGCAGACCGACCGCGGCGGCCAGGTCACCTACCACGGTCCGGGTCAGGTAGTGATCTATCTGCTGCTCTCATTGCGCGAGGCAGGGCTGGGGGTGCGCGGCCTGGTCACCGCCATGGAGGAGAGCGTGATCGCACTGCTGGCCGACCATGGGATACGCGCCCATGCGCGGCCCGATGCGCCCGGGGTCTATGTCGAAGAGGCCAAGATCGCCGCCCTGGGGCTGCGTATCCGGCGTGGCTGCAGCTACCACGGCCTGGCCTTCAACGTAAATCCCGACCTCGAGCCCTTCTCCCGCATCGATCCCTGCGGCTACCGCGGCATGGCGGTCACCAGCACCCAGAAGCTGGGCATCGACGCCGATCCGGATACCCTGGCTGAAGACTTGCTCGACGGGCTCTGTGAGCGACTGGGCTACCGGGCCGTCGCCAACTGAGGGCTTACCGCAAGTCGGCGGCACAGGCCGTCGCGCAGCGCCTTGACCCGCTGCAGCACCTCCGGATCCTCGTCGAAGCCATAGGCGAGCCCGTACTCGGCATACAGCATGCCGACGGGCCCGGATTCGGCGCGCATGGGCAATACCAGGAAGGAGCCCGGCCCGCCCAGCCAGTCCGGCATCCTCTCGCGCACCGCGTCCCGGCTGGCGTCCGATATATAAACATCGCTATTGCGGATCAGGGCCACGCTGAGCAGATTCAGACCGCCCACACAGCGCACCCTGAACGTTTGCATGAGTGCCTCGGCCGCCTCGCCGAAGCCCGCCAGGCCCTGCAGCGCCTTGTGCTCCGCCTCCCAGCGGGCGGTAACCAGGCGCCGGAACCCCAGGGCCTGATGCAGCGCCTCCATCGCAACCCGGCTCGGGGCGCGGCCCTCGTCATCCGGCCCCGCCCACCGCTCGAGCCGCTCCAGTGCCTCGTCGAGGATCCCGATCGGATTCCGCGGCTCACGCGCATCCGGCCGCTCGATTCGGGTGGTATGCAGTATCACCGTGTGACCGGTTTCCGCCGGATCGACCGAAGCGATCGCCGCCGGTTCCTCCGCACCGTCCTCGCCCAGCCCGTCGACGAACCGTTGCCGCTGCTTGCGATCGGCGAACCCCACCCGGAACGCCACGTATTCCCGCTTGGCCGCATGAATGGCCCCGGAGATCTGCATCGGGTCCAGATCGAGTGCCACGGCATGACCGGTCACCAGCGTTTTCAGTTCGTACAGTGCCTCGGCCGAGCACCCGCGTCGCAACACGCCGGTGACCCGGTCCGCCAAGCCGGCAATCAGTTGCAGACGATCGCCGGGTTCGCGCACCGGCGTATCCGGCAGCGACTTCGGATCCTGCAGGCAGCAGCAGATCTCGGCGGGGAAGTTCCATTCGCGCGCCACTTCCTGGCCGATACGGGCATAGTCGGTACCGAGCACCTGGCGCTGTGCCTCGGCCGGGCTCACGCCCTCGACCGCCTCCAGACGCTCGATGAGCTGCGCCTCCTCTGGCAGATAGTAGGCCACCAGCACGGCCCCCAGCCCCCGGAGCATGGTGCCGAGCATCGCCTCCTCGGCCAACTGGCGATCCACCACATGACCGATCTCGCGGGCGCACAGTCCACTGTACAGGGACGCCGACAGGCGCTCGCGTAGCCCGTCGGTCTCCACCCTGCCGCCGAAGTGCTCCAGCAGCGAGAGCGAGGCTGCAATGGCGCGCACCCCGTTCACCCCGAGTATCACCACCGCCCGCGAGATGGTGCTGATCTGCCCGGAGAAGGCCGCGTAATAGGCAGAGTTGACCACCCGCAGTATCTTGCTGCTCAGCCCCTGGTCTTTGACGATGATATCGGCCAGGGCCCGACTGTCCCCAAGTCGCTCGCTGGCCAGCTGGTTGAGGGTCGAGACGTTGCGTGCCAAGGCCGGAAAGTCCTGCTTCAGGCGCATGCGTCTGAGCAGGAAGGCAACCGTGGCGTGCGCGCCAGGCGTGGCCTGCCCCGCCGGGCCCTGCAGGGGCTCCAGGGCCAGACGCATCTCCGCCGCATCGGCGAAGCGCTGTGCCGGATCCCGCTCCATGGCACGCTCGATGACCCGCTGCAGGCGGGGATCGATGCCGGGCACGGCCTGATCCAGCGGACGGGGAGACCGGGTCAGGATGTCCCGCAACACCGCCCGCGCATCGCTGGCTTCGTAGGCGGGGCGCCCGACCAGCATCTCGTAGGCCACCAGGCCCAGGGAAAATACATCCGTCCGCCTCGATACCCGCCCCTGCTCGATGTACTCGGGCGCCATGTAGCGTGGCGTGCCGAGCAACCGCTCGTCCGGTCCTCGCTCGGGGCCGAGCAGGGCCGCGATCCCGAAGTCGGCCACCTTGGGCACGCCGGACCCGGTGACAATGATGTTCGCCGGCTTCAGGTCGCGGTGAACGATATCCTTTGCATGCGCCTGCTCGATGCCGGCCAGCACCCCATTCAGCACCTCGAGGGCCGCGGCCTGCGCCAGCGCACCCTGCGCCAGCAGGTCCGACAGCGTGTTCCCGTCGACCAGCTCGAAAACCAGGTAAGGCCGCCCTTCCAGCTCGCCCGCGTCGAACACCGAGACCAGGTTCTGGTGACTGAGTGCCCCGATGGCACGCGCCTCGTGCAAGGGATGGGCGACGGGTCCCTGTCCCTCCAGCAACGGCGCATACAGCAGCTTGATAGCCACCTCGCGCCGCAGTACCGGGTCACTGCAACGATAGACCTGTCCCTGGGTACCGCTGCCGAGCAGCTGTCTGACGATGAAACGCCCTATGCTGCGCACGGGCTCTCCTTGGGTGCAGTTTCCTAACTCAGATAGGCATCGGCTCGGACAGCGAAAACTTGATCACCGGAGGATTCGGTAATGGATCACCGAGGCCGGATCCGCCTCCCCGGAGGGCGCCAACACCAGGGCCCCGTTCCCCTGCAGACGCTGCCGGTCCCGACACAGTAGTACCGGCGAGGCCCCTTTCATCTTGACCAGGGTACCGTTGGTGCTCTGATCGTGGACCAACCAGGACGATCCGCAGGACTCGAAACGCAGGTGCCGTCGCGAGACACGGAGCGAAGAGAGGCACAGCCGGTTGCTGCGGTCGCGCCCGGCCAGAACGTCACCACTGCCTGGCGCCAGGGTCAATTCTCCGCTGGACCATCGCAGCGACAGGCGCCCGGGCCCTTCAGCGGAGGGAAGGTCCAGATCGTCCGGCGTCAGCGCCACGGTGTAGTCACCTTCCTGGACCGCAAGCCATTCGAAGATCGCAGGCATGGACCGCTTTCCCCGAGCCGCCAGCGCCGGCAGTGGCCGCAGACGCGTCCGGTCGGGGACATAGGCGGCCGCCTTGGCCGAGAGCAGCATCTGCGCAGGGCCGGCCAGGGACGCGATCCGCGCCGCGGTGTTCACCACGTCACCGAACAGGTCCCCGCCTTCCTCCACCAGGTCACCGTAGTGCAGGCCCGCCTTGCAGGTGAGATCGCCGACGCCCTGGGCACTGGCAAAGGCCTCACCCAGGGCCGGTACCGCCGAGCGGTCATCGAAGGCCAGCATCAGTTCATCGCCGATCTCCTTTACCACGCGACCCGACAGGGCCTGAGCAGCCAGCCGCAGACGGTCCAGCAGGACACTGACCCGGCGCCGCGCCTCGCGGTCGCCCAGCTGTTCGTACAAGCGGGTACTGCCGCAAACATCGATGAAGGCGACCAGGGCGCTTTTCCCATCGGACATTCGAATTCCCCCCACGCAATCTTCGGAACAGATGTGGCCAGGCGCCCGGCACAGCAGCGAGGCATCCCGCCAATCGCATAAAGGTAGCGGCATGTCGGCCGATAAGCTGAGCGACGATGGCGGAATACCCAAAGGTCGGGAACCAGATGTTCATCACCAGACCACAGATCGGGATGGCAGGTCTGAGCGACCGGGGACAGGTACGCGAGGACAATCAGGACTGGATCCGCGCCGATCCGCACCTGGGGCTGTTCGTGCTCGCCGATGGCATGGGCGGTATCCGCGGCGGCGCCGAGGCAAGCCGCATTGCCGGCGAGCATTTCCATCGCCACATGCGGTCCTGGCTGCGCTGGGGCGCAATGCTTCCGTGGCGTCGCAGTCCGCTGCGCATCCTGAAGGCGATGCAGAGGGGACTGCTGGCGGCCAGCGTCCGGGTGCGCCATGCGGCCGCTGCCGACACCCGGCTCGAAGGCATGGGCACGACTCTGGTCGGCGGCCTGGTGCGCGGTAGCGCCTGCCTGGTCGTGGCGGTGGGCGACTCACGCCTCTACCGGCTGCGTGACGGCGATCTCGAACAGGTCACCCGAGACCAAACCCTGGCCGCAAAGCTCCTGGCCGACGGCTTTCTGAAAACGGACGATCCCCGTCTGGCACGCTATACGCATATCCTGACTGCCGCGGTGGGCCGCGAAGAGCGGCCGGAGATCCAGCGCTATCATCTCAAGCTGCAACCGGGAGATCGCCTGCTCGCCTGCAGCGACGGGTTGAGCGGTGCCCTGGCCGACCACCACCTTTCGACGACGCTGCAGCAACAAGGGCCGCTCGAGCGCCTGGCCGATCGCCTGGTCGCCCTGGCCAACGATGCCGGCGGCAAGGACAACATCTCGGTTATCCTGATCGACCCGATTACGCCTCCATCCCGTAGCCCACAGTGGGAGAACCTAGACCGTGCCACAGTTACACCTGACCAGGGATGATGGAAACACCGAAGTCTTTGCGCTCGAAAGCGGCGAGATGCTGCTCGGCCGCGAAACCAATTGCGACATCCAGCTCGACTTCGACGGCATCAGCCGCCGCCATCTGCGCCTGGTGACCGTCCTGGACGACACCTTTCTCGAGGACCTGGGCAGCCGCAACGGTACCTTCGTCAATGGCAAACTGGCACGCAAGTGCGCCCTCCAGGAGGGTGACGTGGTGCAGATCGGCGGGATTGAGCTGAGCTTCCATAAGGTGCCCGGGAACGAGGCCACGCCCGCGCCGGCTGATCCGGATGCCACCACTGTCATCGCCCCCGGTCAGTTCGGTCCCCGAAGCCGCGCCGCGCGCGAGAGCGGCAGACCCGTCGAGGGCGTCTCACCGGTGGCGGAGCAGGGCTATGCGGCGTCCATGGATCCGATGAGACCCCGGTTCGACGCGCTATCGGAGGAACGAGGCTGGTGGGACCGCCTGAAAGCCTGGTTGCGGCGCTGACCCGGTAAGGCGGTGGCAGGTCGCCGGGCGCGGCAGCGCACCCACTACCGAAATCGGCTGAAGCCGCGCAAAGTCTGCGCCAATCGGCTCCCTTCTGCCGCTACAATGGCGGCATGAAGAACTCAGATCTCGACGCCCCCTCGCGCCACTCCCCCGAGACCCACCAGCGCGGCCGTGACAAGGTGAGCCGTATCCCAGTGAAGGTGCAACCGACCCGGGAGATGCCGCGCAAGCCCCGCTGGATTCGTGCGCGGATTCCCTCCGGACCTGGCGTGACCCGAATCAAGCGCATCCTGCGCGAACGCAAGCTGGCCTCTGTCTGCGAGGAGGGCCAGTGCCCCAACCTCGGCGAGTGCTTCAGCCACGGTACCGCCACCTTCATGATCATGGGAGACATCTGCACCCGCCGCTGCCCCTTCTGCGACGTGGCCCACGGGCGGCCCGAGCCCCTCGATCCCGAAGAGCCTCGCCAACTGGCCGAGGCCATCGCCGAGATGGCCCTCCGATACGTGGTGATCACCTCGGTGGACAGGGATGATCTGCGCGACGGCGGGGCCGGCCATTTCGCCGACTGCATCGGGAAGGTGCGCGAGCGTTCGCCCTCCACCACCGTCGAGGTGCTGGTGCCCGATTTTCGCGGACGCATGGAGGTGGCGCTCGAGGCCTTCTCCGACGCGCCACCGGATGTGTTCAACCACAATCTGGAGACCGTGCCGCGGCTCTATCGCAAGGCAAGGCCCGGCGCGGACTACCAGTGGTCACTCGATCTGCTGGCCCGCTTCGGAGAGCAGCATCCGTCGGTCCCCACCAAGTCGGGCATCATGCTCGGCATCGGCGAGACGCGGGAAGAGATCGAGCTGGTCATGGCGGATCTGCGCGGCCATGGCGTCAGCATGCTGACCCTGGGCCAGTATCTGCAACCGAGCCGCGACCACCTGCCGGTGGAGCGATTCCTCACGCCCGAAGAATTCGACGAACTGCGTGAACTGGGCGAACAGATTGGTTTTTCCAATGTGGCCAGCGGCCCCATGGTGCGCTCTTCCTACCATGCCGACCTGCAGGCCAACCCCTTGCTCGGCGAATGACGGCCCGGCCGTCGTCTGGAAAGAATCGGAACACGTCATGAAACACATCAAGAAGGCCCTCTCCTATTCGATCGCCGGCGCCCTCGGTCTCACCGTGGTCGCCAGCCTCTCCGGTTGCGAGCAGCCGCCCTCCCAGCAGGACCTGGGTAGCGAGCAGAATGCACAGCAAAACTGGTTCATGGTGATCGAACAGACCGGGCAGAATCCCAATACCTATCGCGTGGTCGAACAACACGCGACCAGCGGACCCACGCGCGCCATCCTGCGTGACAAGAATGGCATCGAACGCTTTCTGTCCGAGGAGGAACTCAAGGCGATTGCCGAGCAGGAGGCCCGCAAGGTAGAGGCCGGCACCTCCCGCCTGGCACAGGACGGGGCCGAGGTGAATCCGGCGGGCATGTCGCTGGGCGAGACCCTGCTGGCCGCGGCGGCCGGCTCCCTGATCGGCGGCATGCTCGCCAACAGCCTGATGCGCAACCGGAGCTTTCAGCAGAACACCTCGCGCTACAACAGCAGCCGGCCGAGCGCCCCCTCGACCTCGCTGCGAACGGGCAATACGACCAAGCCGCGATCCGGCTTCTTCGGCCAGCGTTCCAACAGCAGTGGCTCCCGAAGTTTCGGCTCCTTCGGCGGCTGAGGCATGGTCGCAACCCTCGAAGTCGACCCGATACCGCAGACCGTCCTCGAAGACATCGGCATGCAGTGGCATACCGAGCCGGATGGCAGCGACTACATCGTTCCCGAGCTGGTAAGAGTGACCGAGTCGGAGGCCGAGGCCTATTACGCGGCCGCCAATGCACTCTACGACATGTACGTCGAGGCCGCACAGTACGTGATTGATCGTGGCGAATACGAGCGCATGGGCATCGACCCTCAGCTGGTCCCGTTGATCGAGCAGAGCTGGGAGCGGGACGATTGGCACCTGTATGGGCGCTTCGACCTGGCGGGTGGTCTGGATGGGTTGCCCGTCAAGCTGATCGAGTTCAACGCCGACACCCCCACAGCGCTGTTCGAAACGGCGATCGTGCAATGGGCGCTGCTCAAGGCCAATGGCCTGGACGAGGCGCGCCAGTTCAACAACATTCACGCCATGCTGCAGGCCAACTTCCGGCGCAGCGTGGTCGGCGATGGTGTAGATTTCGAACAGGCCTACCGCAGCGAGAAGTTCCTGTTCTCCAGCATCGCCGGGCTACCGGAAGACGAACGCACCACCCGCTATCTGCAACAGATCGCACACGAGGCCGGCCTGTACACCGACTTTGCCTTCATGGACGAAGTCGGCTTTCTGGAAAAGCAGGGCGTTTTCAACCGCGACCAGCAGCGTGCGGACTTCTGGTTCAAGCTCTACCCCTGGGAAGACATCGCAGCCGAAGAGCCGGAGCTGATGGGCATCCTGCAGAGCATCAGTAAGACCGGCGCCACACGATTCTTCAACCCCGCCTACACCGTGCTGTTCCAGAGCAAGGGGATCATGGCGGTGTTGTACGAACTGTATCCGGATTCACCCTACCTGCTGGACACCCGCTACGAACCATTGGCGGGCAAGGCGCAGGTGGAGAAGAAGCTGTTCGGGCGCGAAGGCGAGAACACCCGCATCACCGGCGCCGACGGTCAGCTGCTGGCCGAGACCGAGGGTCAATATGGGCACCATCCCAGCATCTTCCAGGAATACGCGCCGCTACCGCAGGACGGTGCGGGGAATCGCTATCAGGCGGGCGTGTTCTTCGCCTACGAGGCCTGTGGCTTGGGATTCCGGCGCGGGGGCGAGATCCTGGACAACAGCAGCAAGTTCGTCGGGCACCTCATCGACGAGCCCGGATCCGCCTGAGCCGGGACGAAGTCGATATTGGGGAAAGCGGCACTGCTGTCGCATAATTGCCCTTTTGGCCACCCCTCGAGGCTTCCCCCATGACGATGCTGCCCAACTGCCCCCAATGCAATTCGGAATACACCTACCAGGACGGCGAGCACCTGGTATGCCCGGAGTGCGGCCATGAGTGGCAGCCCCAGGAAGGCGACGAGTCCGACCAGGGGCCTGCCGTGCGCGATGCAGTGGGCAATCCGCTGCAGGACGGCGACACGGTCACCGTCATCAAGGATCTGAAGGTGAAGGGCTCGTCCAGCGTGGTGAAGGTGGGCACCAAGGTGAAGAATATCCGCCTGGTCGAGGGCGATCACGACATCGACTGCAAGATCCCCGGCATTGGCGCCATGGGACTCAAGTCGGAGTTCGTGAAAAAGGTGACCTGAATACCCCTGCACATCGACGCCGCACGGGCGAACCGTCAGGCCGCCTGCTCCGCGAGGCGCCGGTAGGTCTCCTGCAGCACCCGCGCATCACCGCTGGCGCGATGGCGCTTCAACTGCAGTTCCTGCATGACCTGCTCGCGCGTCCGGTCCCAGCTGGCGAGGCGTGGCTCGTCCATGATGCCGCTGATCGGCTGCAGCTCGAAAGAAGGCTGCAGATGCACGGCATCGTAGAGCTTGCCCAGCCAGCTCATGTCGAACGACCAGGCATCGGTGTAGACGGTCTTGCCGCGCAGCAGCTCGTTGAGCCGCCAGGCGACCTCCGCTGCCGGCCGTCCATGGGCCTCCAGCGTCGCCCGGCTGATGCCGTGCAGCGCCTCGGCCGAGGGATTCCAGTGCGTCCAGGATCGCTCCGGCGCCACCAGAAAGCAGTGCGGGGTGCCATCGGCAAGCACGAGGCCGATCTCTATGGGGTAACTCTGCCGGCCGAAGCCGGAGGCCTCGACATCGAGTACGATGGGTAACATCAGTCGTTCCTTGGGCAATTCCATTTCGTTTCTCCCAAGCATAGCGTCCTGAAGGACCAATGCTTTAATATGAAAACTACGCTGTAGGATGCGGCGAGGAACGAACCTCATCTGTCCCGTCGGCCATCATAGTTCGACGATCAAATACGTAGCCCGGTATAGGCCGCAATCCGGGGAAAGATGCGGTGCGCGCATTCCCGTATTCCGCTTCGCTGCATCCGGGCTACGGGCCACCCCAAAGACGCATCTGTCTCATCGGCCGTCAGTGTTACATGATCGAGGGGGTAGCCTGGATGAAGGCCGCAGGCCGCAATCCGGGGGAAGATGCGGTGGGCGCATTCCCGTATTCCGCTTCGCTGTATCCGGGCTACGGACTCTGATGCGGTGAGCTTTGCGAACCGCATCACTTCCGCGCAGGAAGCTGATAGCGCTCCATCAGGTAGCAAAGACAGTCCTGGCGGATCACCGCGGTATCGCGGGTCAGCATCGAGGGCATCACCGATTGGCGCAGCAACAGCTGTCCATGTGAGACCTCGAAATAGTCCTCGGTCACGTCACGGTCGTGGTCGTCGCGCACCTGCAGGGGTACGCCGCCCTTCCGGTTGACCCGGCCGAACCGGGTTCCTGGCGGCAGTTCGCGAAAGTTCAGCCGCTCCAGCTCGGCCAGAAAGTCGATGTCGTAGCCATGCTCGCCGAACCCGAACGAGATCTCCGGTGGCACCTTGACCACCGCCACCGTGTGGAACAGGTCGATGTCGTGCTCCGGGACGGGGTGGTCGGGCAACTCCGCCAGGTGCAGGCAGGCCTCCAGGTAGTCCTCGGCGTGGTGGGTGCCATATTCCTGGCCTACCTTGCCGCATTCCAGGGTGACCGAGGGACCGAGTTCGGCCATTGCCATCGAGGCCACCCCGCGTGGCCGGATGAAATAGACCACTACCCTCGAGAACAGGGTGGCCAGGTGCAGCGCCTGGCTCTCCAATACGTTGACGCAGGCGTAATGGGGGTTCATTCCCGTGTTGTTGTGCACGTCGACCGAGGCGAAGATGCCGACCGCGCGCATCCGCTCGACCACATCGCGCATCGTCTCCGCCTCGGGGCCGGCCGTGATCTCGCCGCCTGGCCAGACACGGTTGAAATCGGGCTGCCCCGGCAGGTGACGCAGCCCCTCGGCCGCCGCCTCGGTGTTGCCGATGAACAGGCTTAGGGCCCGCGGCAGATCCGGACCCTGTTCGCCCTGATAGCGCTGCAGGACCCGGCGGATGGCGTCCCAGCCGGTGGTCTCATTGCCATGCATCAGCACCGAGACGAACAGCGGCGGCGAGCGATCGCCCGGCAGGTGAATCAGGGTAGGACCCCCGAGGTGGGCATGCAGCTGGGTGGCGTCCACGTGCAACAGGCCTTCGGGCAGGGCGTTCAATTCCTTCAACCTAGAATCCTCAGTTGGACGGCCGCCAGCGTGCGTATCGCGTGGTTCCCGGCAAGGCATGACGAGGCGGAATAGTTGCTCTATTCCAACGAGTTATAACGCAGCCAGGGGCCGCGCGATGCGTGCGCTGGTGGTCGTAGCGCGTTTCACCCAACAGGTGAGTCCGGCATTACCCCGGTTCCTATACCACTCATTGTTTTAGGTTTCACTCATAGCGGTCAACTGAGGATTGTAGGTTCAACAGACTCATGGCTTCCACTCGTGTACCGGCCGGCTCCCGGCCTGTCGTTCGGCATAGGCCAGGACCAGTCCCCGCCAGTCCGGGCCATGCTGGTCGATCCACTGGCGCTGCCAGGCGGCACCGGTCTGGCCCGTGGCCACCCGGCGCTCGATGATCTCCAGCGGGTGATCGATTTCGCCGCCGGGCAGGCCGATCGCGGCCAGGCCCTCGCGTGCCCGAGGCAGGAGCTCGTTCAGGATCAGCTCTGCCAGGCCGGTGTGTCGCCCGCGCCATTCGACCTCGGCCGCCAGGCCATGGCGGGCGGCGCGGTAGAAGTTGTCGCGCGCCTGCTCGAAGGGGATCTCTTTTTCCATCGGCGTCTCGCGCGTGATCAGATAGTGCATCAGGCCGACGAAGAACGCGGTATCGGCGACCACGTCCAGCGCCGAGGTAGCGGCCGCCACCACCCGGTGTTCGATCCGGTAATGCGGCTGCCCCTGTTCGTCGAAGCCCACCAGGGGCCGGTTCCAGCGCCAGATAGTCCCATTGTGCAGACGCAGGTGGGCAAGCGCCTCGGGTGGGGTGTCCATCAGATCCGGCAGCAGTACCGGGTAGCGTTCCAGGTTCGCCAGAAAGCCTTCGAGCAGGCTCTCCCGTGCATAGCGGACGCCGAAGGTGACGCGCCGCGAATAGTCGGATGCCCCTACCGCCACCGCCTGCTCGAACACCGGGATACGGGTCTCCTCCCACAGCCGGTGCTGCAGGAAGAAAGGGGAATTGGCGCCGATGGCCACCATTGGCGCAGAAAGAATCTTGGCGCCGTTAAAGGCACGTACCGCCTGCTCACTTCCCACCTGCAGATGCAACTGCAGCGAGGTGGCCGCGGACTCGAGCATGACGTCGTCGTGGGAATGCCGCAGCACCTCCGTCCCCTCGATCCGCAGCTCGATAGGGGCACCCTCGCGCAGCCGGAAAACCTGTTCGTTGAGGGCCCGATAGCGAGCCAGCGGCGAGATGTTGCCCAGGTGCAGATGCTCCCGCCCCACAGTGGGCAGAATGCCGATGCTCAGCGCCTGCATCTGCAATGCCCGCGCCGCGGCCTCACAGCGCCCCCAGCGCCCTTGCAGGGATGCGCGCATGCACTCGAACATGCCAGGGCCGAATTCGATGGGGTCGTTGTTGATCTCGAAGTTGAACCTGGCCAACTCCGGCACCACCAACGGGTCGCCCAGTTCACGCAGGAAGGCCTGATTGTGGGGCGCGGGCTGCCCCTCGGCATCGATCAGCCATCCTTCCAGCTCGAAGCCCAGGCGATAGCCGCTGCCACGCAGGCGGCCCTGCCGCTCCCACTCCGCCAGCAGCGCGGTCTCCTGACGCAGCCGCCGCTCGAACTCTGCGAAGGCCTCGGGGGTGAACTGAACCTGGTGGATCTCCTGTCCCATCCGGCGAGCTTATCAACTGTCGGCCGAATATTCGCTGCGCAAGCGCCGATCCAGGTCATGCAGGCGCCTCGGAGTGCCGACATCCACCCATGTTCCGCGACAGTGGGTACCGGACACCCGGCCTGCGGCCATCGCCTGGCGCAGCAGAGGCGCCAGCGGAAAGGGATCGGGACGGCAACCGGCGAACAGCGCCGGGTGATAGACACCGATGCCGGCGAAGGTCAGACGCGGACCGGCTCCGGCATCGCGCACCCGCCCATCGGACAGGACAAAGTCGCCAGCAGGATGATGAGGCGGATTGTCCACCAGCACCAGGTACGCGAGATCGCCCTCCGGCAGGGACAGCGAGGCAAGATCGAGGTCGCACCAGACGTCGCCATTGATCACCAGAAAGGGATCGGGGCCGAGCAGCGGCAGGGCCTTGCAGATGCCACCGCCGGTCTCCAGGGCGCGTCCCTCCCCCTCACGCGAGTAGCGGATCGACAGGCCCCAGCGACTTCCGTCGCCGAGGCGCGCCTCGATCTGGTCGCCCAGATGGGCGTGATTGATCACCACCTGGCGGTATCCGGCCGCGGCCAGTCGTTCCAGGTGCCAGACGATCAGAGGCCGCCCGCCTGCTTCGAGCAGGGGCTTGGGGGTGTGATCGGTGAGCGGACGCATGCGCTCGCCGCGGCCCGCGGCAAGGATCATCGCGGTGGTCGGGGGATGGGCGGTCACGCCTTTGCCGCTCGACCGCTATTTCTTGAGGCGATATTCGGCCGAGCGCGCATGGGCCTCCAGACCCTCACCGCGTGCCAGTATCGAGGCGGTGCGTCCCAGGGTGTCAGCGCCCTGCGCCGAGACCATGATCAGGCTGGAGCGCTTCTGAAAGTCATAGACCCCGAGCGGTGAGCTGAAGCGGGCGGTACGCGAGGTGGGCAGTACATGATTGGGCCCCGCGCAATAGTCGCCCAGTGGCTCGGAGGTATGACGCCCCATGAAGATGGCGCCGGCATGCCGGATCTTCTCGGCAAAGGCCTGCGGGTTCTCCACCGACAGTTCCAGGTGTTCGGGCGCGATGTGATTGGCCACCTCGGCGGCCTGGTCCAGATCCCGACAGTGGATCAGGGCCCCGCGGCTGCGCAGCGCCGTGGCGATGATCTCGCGCCGCTGCATGGTCGGCAGCAGGCGATCGATACTCGCCTCGACCTGCGCCAGGAAATCGGCATCCGGACACAGCAGGATGGACTGGGCATCCTCGTCGTGCTCGGCCTGCGAGAAGAGGTCCATGGCCACCCAATCCGGGTCGCTCAGGCCGTCGCAGATCACCAGGATCTCGGAAGGACCGGCCACCATGTCGATCCCCACCTGGCCGAACACCGCGCGCTTCGCGGTGGCCACATAGATGTTGCCTGGGCCCACGACCTTGTCCACCGCCGGTACCGTCTCGGTGCCATAGGCCAGGGCCGCCACCGCCTGGGCGCCGCCCACCGCGAACACCTTGTCCACCCCGCACTCGTGCGCCGCAGCCAGCACCAGCTCGTTGAACGCCCCGCCCGGGGTGGGTACCACCATCACCAGCTCTTTCACACCAGCGACCTTGGCCGGCAGGGCGTTCATCAGTACCGATGAGGGATAGGCCGCCTTGCCCCCCGGCACATACAAACCGACCCGATCGAGAGGCGTCACCTTCTGACCCAGGACGGTACCATCCTCCTCGGCGTACTCCCAGCTCACCAGCAACTGGTGTTCCGCGTAGGCGCGGATGCGGTTCGCTGCATGCTGCAGTGCCTGCTGCTGCTCGGCGGAGATGCGCTGCCAGGCCTCTTCCAGGCGCGAAACCGGCACCTCCAGATCCGCTGCCGAGCCGGGCTGCCAGCCGTCGAAGCGGCCGGTGTAGTCCACCAGCGCCGCGTCACCGCGCGTACGGATATCGGCGATCACCTCCTGAACGACCTGATTCACACCCGTATCCGAGACCGAATCCCAGGCCAGCAGCGCATCGAGCCGCTGCAGAAAGTCATCGTCGGACGTATCCAGTTTGCGTATCTCAGCCATTGATCCAGTACCTGATTCTGCTGCTTCAAATAGTCGCTAAGAAAGGTGGGTAGGTTTTTCACCACAAAGGGCACAAAGAAAACAAAGGCTTGAATGTAGAGAACACCTAACCGCGAAGGACGCCAAGGTACGCAAAGGTCTTCTTTTTGGCCATTGTCACTTTCAATTTCTTTGCGGTCCTATGCGATCGGGGTCTTCCACCTCCGTAGCCCGGAGGAAGGCCGCAGGCCGTAGTCCGGGGAACGGCCTCCCGGATTCCGCTGCGCTCCATCCGGGCTACGATCCTTCTCGCCTCTCCCCTTCCACCGCCTCGCGCAGTCGCTGCACCAGCGCGGCGCAGTCGGCGTGTTTCATCTTCCACGAGGCCTTGTTGACCACCAGCCGGGAGCTGATGTCGTGCATGAACTCCAGTGGCACCAGGCCATTGGCCTTGAGGGTGTTACCCGATTCCACCAGGTCGACGATGATGTCGGAGAGCCCCACGATGGGGGCCAGCTCCATGGAGCCATACAGCTTGATCACCTCGACCTGCTGCCCGCGGGCGGCGAAGAACTCGCGCGCGGCGCGCACATACTTGGTCGCCACCCGCAGGCGCCGCGGGGTCAGGTCGGCATCGGGATAGCCGGCGACCCACATCTGGCAGCGGGCGATGCGCAAGTCCAGCGGCTCGTACAGGCCCTCGCCACCGTGTTCGGTGAGGATGTCCTTGCCCGTCACACCAAAGTCTGCCGCACCCCACTGCACATAGGTCGGCACATCGGTGGCACGGATCAGCACCAGCTTGACGTTGTCGTGGTTGGTGTCGAGGATCAGCTTGCGGGTCTTGTCCGCATCCTCAGCGGGCTCGATACCGGCACGCGCCAGCAGTGGCAGCGTGTCCTTGAAGATCCGACCCTTGGACAGGGCAATGGTGACAGGTGCGGAAAATTTCATGACCAGCCCCTAGCGTCCGGGCACGCGGCGGATATCGGCACCCAACCCGCGCAGCTTCTCTTCGATGTTCTGGTAGCCACGGTCCACGTGGTAGATGCGATCCACCAGGGTCTCGCCCTCGGCCACCACACCCGCCAGCACCAGGCTGGCCGAGGCCCGCAGGTCGGTGGCCATCACCGGTGCGCCGGTCAGCCTCTCCACCCCACTGCAGATCGCGGTGTTGCCCTCGAGGCGGATCTGCGCGCCCATGCGCTGCAGCTCGAGCACGTGCATGAAGCGGTTTTCGAACACCGTCTCGGTGATGGTGCCCACGCCTTCTGCCACCGCGTTCAGCGCCGTGAACTGGGCCTGCATGTCGGTGGGGAACGCCGGATAGGGCGCGGTGTGAATATCCACCGCGCGTGGCCGCTCGCCCTTCATGTCCAGTTCGATCCAGTCCTCGCCGGTGGTCACCTCGGCGCCGGCCTCGCGGAGTTTTTGCAGCACGGCATCGAGGAGGGCCGGATCGGTGTCCCGTGCGCGCACCCGGCCCCGACTCATGGCCCCCGCCACCAGGAAGGTGCCGGTCTCTATCCGGTCGGGCAACACCTCGTACTGAATGCCCTGCAGGCGATCCACCCCCTCGATCTCCAGGGTCGAGGTGCCGGCGCCGCTGATCCTGGCGCCCATGCGGTTCAGGCACTCGGCCAGATCAGTCACCTCCGGCTCGCGCGCGGCATTCTCGATTACCGTGACGCCGTCTGCCAGAGTGGCCGCCATCATCAGGTTCTCGGTGCCGGTCACCGTAACCAGGTCCAACACCAGGCGGGCACCTCGCAGGCGGTCGGACCGGGCCCGGATATAGCCGTTCTCCACCCGAATCTCGGCGCCCATGGCCTCCAGGCCCCGGATGTGCTGATCGACCGGTCGCGAACCGATGGCACAGCCCCCGGGGAGCGACACATCCGCGCGACCGCAGCGCGCCAGCAGCGGCCCCAGCACCAGAATGGAGGCACGCATGGTCTTGACCAGCTCATAGGGTGCCGCCGGATTCGCGATCTCGCTGGCGTCCGCCTCGATGCGCATCTTCTCGTCCACCAGCAGACGTACCCCCATCTGGGCCAGCAACTCCATGGTGGTGGTGATGTCGTGCAGATGCGGGATGTTACCCACCCGGATTGGCGTCTCCGCCAGCAGGGTGGCGGCCAGGATGGGCAGGGCGGCATTCTTCGCCCCGGAAATGCGCACATCTCCCGACAGGGCGGTTCCGCCGTTGATTATCAGTTTATCCACTCGAAGAGCCCTTGCTCGGCCGGCGGAAGCGGTCCCGCCGCGAAAAGGGGGCAATGATAAAGAAAAATCAGGCCGTTGGGGGCGAAATTGGCGCAACTGCAGGCCTAATGTGGAAAACCTCCAACCGCAAAGGACGCAAAGGACGCAAAGGACCGCAAAGAGGCGAAGGGCAACGACAGATCAGCAGGATGCCGCCTTCCTGTTCGTTTGGGAGGTACCTCCTGGCGATCTCACGCAGGGGGCGGTTGAGCCCCGCGAAACCCACCACCGGGCACGGCAACGGATCGGTTTCGTGGAACCTGACGCGCCCTCCATGGTTTTCCATGATCAGGGGCGTGGGCCAGCCCCCCCATGAAAGTCAGTCGTTGCGGGCGACCCCCAGCAAGGACGTCACATTGGACAGTTCGGCCAGCTCTACCAGATTCTGGGGCACATCCTCGAGCACCAGACGGTGCGAACAGGCGCGGGCAAGGCCCACCGCCTCCAGCAGCAGGGCCAGGGCCGCGCTGTTCGACTGACGCACCTCGCGCAACGACAGGGTGACCGAGGAATCGCGCCGGATGATCTGACGCAGCCGCTCCCAGATCGGCGGCACGCTGCCGAAGTTCAGTACGCCGACCAGGGCAACGATCCCATCACGCTCTTCGCGCAGGGTCGCTTCCGCCATCAGGCGGCATCCTTCTTCTTGTTGGAGTCCGCATTCTTCCCGGCCAGGGCCTGGATCAGATACTCGATCCCGGCATGCATTCGCTGCGCGGCATTCTTCTCCTGCGTCGCTCCCTCACGGATCAGGCGCGCAAAACTGCTGCGGTAGTTGGTCACCAGGCTGACACCGTCCACCACCACGTCGTACACCAGCCACTCCCCACGCTGGTCGTCCCAGCGCAGCCGGTAGTTGATGGGGATCGGCGGACCGCCCTCGTTTCTCACCCGGGTCTGCACGGTCACCCTTTGCGCCCCGCCTGCCCGCCGAACGGGCAGATACTCAATCTCCTGACCCGTGTACGCCAGGAGCGCCGTAGCATAGGTGCGCACCAGCATCTCGCGGAATTCGCTCACCAGCCGCTGCTGCTGGTCGGGACTGGCCTTGCGCCAATAGCGGCCCATCGCCGAGCGGGTCATGGCGGTAAAGTCGAAATGCGGCAGCACCGTATCCTTGACCAGGCCGTAAAGCAGCGAAGGGTCAGCGTCGAGCTCGGTCTTGCGCTCGGTAACCTGGGCCAGCACCCGGTCCGCTGTCGCCTTGACCACGCTCTGTGGATCTGGCTGCTCCGCCAGGGCCAGCACCGGCATGGCAACGATCGACAACAACAGTATGGCGACCTTGATCATGTCCTTCATTTACTTGCTCCTTCCTGTCCCTTGCCGAAGATGAACTGCCCGACCACCTCTTCCAGCACCAGCGCAGACTGGGTGATGGTAATCTCGCTGTCGTTCTTCAACGTACTCTCACTGCCACCGGGGTCGATCCCGACGTACTGTTCGCCCAACAGGCCCGCGGTGAGGATCTTGGCGAAACTGTCATCCGGGATCTTGCCCAGATACTGCGCCTGGACTCCCATCACCACCACCGCACGGAAGTCGTCCGGATCGTAACGGATGTCCTGCACCCGCCCGACCTCGACACCGGCGATCGTCACCGGCGCCTTGACCTTGAGGCCACCGATGTTGTCGAAGCGCGCGATCACCCGGAAGGTGTCGCCACTGTAGGCCGTGCCCAGGTTGCTGATCTGCATCGCCAGCAGGAACAGCGCCGCGAATCCGATCGCCATGAAGACGCCGACCCATATCTCGATTTGTCTCTTCTTATTCATTAGGGTTCCTTAGAGTCTCGCGCGCATCAGCCGAACATCAACGCGGTGAGCACAAAATCCAGTCCCAGCACCGCCAACGAGGAATGCACCACCGTGCGGGTGGTGGCACGGCTGACCCCTTCGGAGGTGGGCAGGCAGTCGTAGCCCTGGAAGACGGCGATCCAGGTGCAGACGAAGCCGAACACCACCGACTTGATCACGCCATTGACCACGTCATCATGGAAATCGATGCCTTCCTGCATGCCGTTCCAGAAGGCCGCCTGGTCGACACCCAGCAGGCCACCGCCGACCATCCAACCCCCGAGCACGCCCAGACAACTGAATATCGCGGCCAGCAGCGGCACCGAGACCAGGCCGGCAAAGAAGCGGGGCGCCAACACCCGGTGCTCGGGATTGACCGCCATCATCTCCAGCCCGGAGAGCTGTTCGGTGGCCTTCATCAGTCCGATCTCGGCGGTCAGGGCGGACCCGGCGCGACCAGCGAACAGCAGGGCCGTGAGTACCGGACCCAGCTCGCGCACCAGGGAGGCCGCCACCATGAAGCCAAGGGCCGTCTCGCCGCCGAAGCGCGACAACACATTGTAGCCCTGCAGGCCCAGTACCATACCGACGAACAGACCGGCCACGGCAATGATCAAAATGGTCAGCACCCCGACCGAGTAGAGCTGATCCACCAGCAGACGCGGACGTCGCAGGATGTCCAGCAGCCCGCGCAGCAGGGGAAAGAGCAGCAGATGGGCGCGCCCCAAACGGGTCAGAGACTCCATCCCCCAGGCGCCCAGAGAGGCGAACAGGTTCAGCATTGCGCGCCCTCCAGCAGGTCTTCGGACAATGCCGGCGCCGGGTAGTGGAAAGGTACCGGGCCGTCCGGCAGGCCGTTGATGAACTGCCGGGTCCAGTCGCTGCCTCCCTCGCCGAGTTGTTCGGGCGTGCCCGATTCCACCACCCGGCCATCGGAGATCACATACACCCTGTCGGCGATCTGCAGGGTCTCTGCCACATCGTGGGACACCATGATGCTGGTCAGGTGGGCGGCATCATTGAGCTGGCGGATCAGCTGCACCAGCACGCCCATGGAGATGGGGTCCTGGCCGGTGAAGGGCTCGTCGTACATGATCATCATCGGGTCCAGCGCGATCGCGCGTGCCAGCGCCACCCGCCGCGCCATGCCGCCCGAGAGCTGCGAGGGCATCAGATCGCGGGCCCCGCGCAGTCCCACCGCCTCGAGCTTGAGCAGCACCAGCTTGCGGATCATCGACTCGGTCAGGCGGGTGTGCTCGCGCAGCGGAAACGCCACGTTCTCGAACACGCTCAGATCGGTCAGCAGGGCACCACTCTGAAAAAGCATCCCCATGCGCATCCGCAGGCGATACAGCTCCGCGGTGGACAGGGCGTGGACGTTCTGCCCATCCACCTCCACGGTCCCCTCGTCCGGCACCAATTGGCCCCCGATCAACTTCAGCAGGGTGGTCTTGCCGGTCCCCGACGGACCCATGATGGCGGTGATGCGATCGCGGGGGATGTCGATGTCCAGGCCATCGAAGATCCAGCGCTCGCCACGCCGAAAACGCAGGCCGCGAATTCGCACCAGGGATCGATCGGATTCTGTGGCTGACTGTTGCATGGTCTCCATCCCGGTCCGGCCGGGTCGCAAGCGCGCAATTCTCGGTGGGGGCGATCGGCCGGTCAAGCAATACCGAGCAGCTCGCACAGGGTCCGCAGCTCCCCGAGGCGCGCCGGATTCGGATCATCGATGACCAGGGCCTGCACGCTGGCGGGCAGGCCGTCCAGCTCACCGCGAAGTTGCCTCAGACCCCGCCCGGCTGTCCGCAGACACACCAGGCGCTTCCGTCCCTGGCTATCGACCCATACACGCTGATCTTGAATACGCCATATTGGAACGCCCTGCGCCGCCACCGGGCGATCGCCGGCATCGAGGATCGCGCCCACCTGCCCGCCGAAAATCTCGAGTCGCTCGCCCGCGGCAGGCGACGACTCGGCATTCGGCCACTCGAGATAGAACCGGAACCAGGACGGACAGTCCTCAAGCCATTCGGTCAACTCGTCCGGTGACAGGGCCAGCCAATCTTCAGCGGGCAGCAGCAGACAGCCCGCCTCGTTGGCATAGTAGGCGAATTGCCACTCGGCCGGCAGATCCTCGGGAAAATAGTCTCCCTCCCATTCCGGGTGCGGCCAGCCCCGGAGTCCGAGCAGCAGTCGGCCATCCTCGGTATCATCGGTCATCGTCGCGGGGATCTCCCAATTACGGGGACACAGCATGGCCGATATCCTACCTTTCAAACGACCAAAGGCGAGCGAGCGCCGCCAGGGGAATACGCTCTGTCGCCATAACCATCACAAATGGGTGGTAGATCAAGCGCAGGTGTTCGACAGCAAGCAGGGCCGGCTGGTGACCCGTTATCGTTGCGCCCGCTGCGGCAAGATCAGGATCGAGGCCCACTGACGGCCGTTCTCCATGTCGCTTGGACAGGCTGCGGTGGTTCAAGCAAAATGCGCGGCCAATTCAACCCAGCCGCCAAAAAAATCCCATGCTGCTATCAATCGGTGCCATCGTCCTCGGTTTCGCTATCCTTATCTGGGGTGCCGACCGCTTCGTGATCGGCGCCGCCGCGCTGGCCCGCAACCTCGGGGTCGATCCGCTACTGATCGGGCTCACGGTGGTGGGGCTCGGCACCTCTGCGCCCGAGATACTGGTCTCGACCATGGCAGCCCTCGGCGGCAATCCGGGCCTGGCGGTCGGCAACGCGGTCGGCTCAAACATCGCCAATATCGGGCTCATCCTCGGCGCCAGTGCGCTGGCGGCACCCCTGGTGGTGAAGTCGCACGTACTGTGGCGCGAGTTTCCACTGCTGATGGGCGTCTCCCTCGGCGTCTACCTGCTGCTCGCCGACGGGCGTCTCGATCAACTGGACGGCATCCTGATGGCAGTCGGCCTGATCGGCAGCATGGCCTGGATCGTCCACCTGGGCCGGCAACGGGCAACCGTTGAGCCGTTAGAGCAGGAATTCGCCGAGGAGATCCCCACCGGCATGCGCACCTCGGCCGCCATCGGCTGGACCCTCGGCGGCCTGGTGCTGCTGATCGTCAGCTCGCGCATCCTGGTCTGGGGCGCGGTCGACATCGCCACTGCCCTGGGGGTGAGCGACCTGGTGATCGGCCTGACCATCGTCGCCATCGGCACCAGCCTGCCCGAGTTGGCGGCCAGCATCGCCGCCACGCTCAAGGGCGAGGACGACCTGGCGGTGGGCAATATCGTGGGCTCCAATATCTTCAATATGCTGGCGGTGCTGTGCATCCCTGGCCTGGTCGCTCCCGCGGACGTGAGCAGCGACGTCCTGGTTCGCGACATGCCGCTGATGCTGGCGCTCACCGCCGCACTGTTCTTCATGGGCAAAGGGGGCGCCGGGCATGGCACTATCAACCGCCTCGAAGGCAGCATCCTGCTCGCCACCTTCATCCTCTACCAGGGGTGGCTCTATATCACCGCCCAACCCCACCTGCCCGGAGCGTAGATCATGATCAACGACAGCGAGCGCATGATCGAACTGGGTCGCGAGGTGGTGGATATCGAGAGCGCCGCGGTAAACGCCTTGCGCGAGCGCATCGACCCAGACTTCGCGCGGGCCTGCGTGCTGATGATGCACTGCGAGGGCCGGGTGGTGGTCACGGGTATGGGCAAGTCCGGCCACATCGGCAGCAAGATCGCGGCAACGCTCGCCAGCACCGGCACCCCCGCCTTCTTCGTGCATCCGGGCGAGGCGAGTCATGGCGACCTGGGCATGATCACCCCGGGCGATGTGGTGCTGGCGCTTTCCAACTCCGGCGAGACCGGCGAGGTCCTGACCATCCTGCCGCTGCTCAAGCGCATGAAGGTGCCCCTGATCGCCCTCACCGGCAATCCGGCCTCCACCCTGGCGCGCGAGGCCGAGGTGCATATCGATGTCGGCGTGGACAAGGAGGCCTGCCCCCTGGACCTGGCGCCCACCGCCAGCACCACCGCTGCGCTGGTGATGGGGGATGCCCTGGCTATTGCGCTGCTGCAGGCGCGGGGCTTCACCCATGAAGACTTCGCCCTGTCCCACCCCGGGGGCAGCCTGGGCAAGCGCCTGCTGCTGCGGGTGCGTGACCTGATGCACAGCGGCGATCGCCTGCCGGTGGTCCATGAAGACGACCCGTTGCGCGAGGCACTGATCGAGATGACCGCCAAGGGTCTGGGCATGACCGCAGTGCTCGACAGCGACGATCGACTGACCGGCGTATTCACCGATGGCGACCTGCGGCGTTGTTTCGATGCCCGCCAGGACCTGCACGATGCCCGCGTGGGTGCCGTCATGACCCCCGGCGGGGTGCGTATCGAGGCCGACCGCCTGGCCGCCGAGGCACTGCGCCTGATGGAAGAGCGCAAGATCAACGCGCTGCTGGTGGTGGACGCGGCTGGCGACCTGGTCGGTGCGCTGAACATGCACGACCTGCTGCGCGCCGGCGTAGTCTGAGTCAGAATGGCCCGGATCGTGACACAGGAGTATTGAAGCCATGCAGGACATTCGCGCCAGAGCCAGCCAGATCGAACTGGTGATCTTCGACGTCGACGGGGTGTTGACCGACGGCAGCCTGTTTCTCGGCGACGATGGTCAGGAATACAAGGCCTTCCACTCCAAGGACGGGCACGGCATGAAGATGCTGCAGGCCGCCGGCATCCACATCGCCATTATCACCGGCCGGACCTCCGAGGTGGTACGCATCCGCATGCAGAGCCTGGGCATCGAGCACGTCTACCAGGGCATCGAGAACAAGGCGGAAGCCTATGAGGCGCTCAAGCAGCGCCTCGGGCTGACCGACGACCAGATCGCTTATGTGGGCGACGATGTGGTGGACCTGCCGGTGATGACCCGGGTGGGACTGGCGATCTGCGTCGCCGACGGCCACGCCCTGGTGCGCCAGCATGCACACTGGACCACCAGCCACGCCGGCGGACGCGGTGCCGCGCGCGAGGTCTGCGAACTGCTGATGGACGCCCAGGACAAGCTCCAGTCCGCACTCGCCCACTATCTCTCCTGAACGAGTGCGCCATCCCCTGTTCCTCTGGTCGCTGCTGCTCGTGCTCGCCGGGATTTCCTGGTGGCTGGCCGAACGCGAGTCTCCCCGCCGTGCCCAGGAAATCGTGCATGAGGGGCCTCGCGCAGTCGACTACTATCTGCGCGATCTGCAGGCCACCACCATGACGCCCGCCGGCCTGCCGGCGCGCACCCTTGCGGCGGCCGAACTGCGCCACTATCCGGACGACGACACCACCGAGTTGCTGAAGCCCCGCTTGACCGTACACCAGCGGGAGGGGCCACCCTGGCAGGTGAACGCCAAGACCGGCTGGGTGTCGGCCGACGGCAGTCTGGTGCTGCTCAACGGCCCGGTGCATATCGAACGCGCGGCTGGTCCGGCCAACCGCCCGCTGCAGATCGACACCCGTAACCTGCGCGTACAGCCCCGGCAGGACTATGCGGAAACCGACGAACGGGTTAGGGTACGCAGCCTGAAGGACCGGATCGACGCCACCGGCATGCAGGCCTGGCTGCGTCGCCCGGCCCGGATCAAGTTACTCGCCGATGTAAAGGGATACTATGCGCCGCCTTGAATACCTGCTGATGGCCCTGCTGGTCCTCTCCAGTCCGATCGTCCTGGCCCTGAGCAGCGACAAGGACCAGCCGGTGGAGCTAGCCGCCGACAGCGTCGACCTGGACGAGGCCAAGAAGGTTTCTGTGTACAAGGGTGACGTGGATCTACGCCAGGGCAGCATGCGCTTGCGTGCCGACCAGGTCACGGTCAAGCATCAGGGACGCAAGCCGGACAAGCTGATCGCGGTGGGACGCCCGGTACGCTTTGAGCAGAGCAGCGGCAAGGGCAAGGTGAAGGCCCGCGCCCGTCGTGCCGAATACGAGGTCAACAGCGAGGTGCTCACCCTGATCGGTGATGCGGTGCTGGTACAGAACGGCGACACCCTCAAGAGCGATCGCATCGTCTACGACCGGGTGCGGCACAAGGTGCGGGCCGGCGCCGCCGCCAAGGGCAAGAAAAGGGTGCGCATCACTATCCAGCCCGACAAATAATTCCGTGGCCCGGGTCGCTGCCACCGGACTGGTCAAACGTTACCGCGGCCGAGACGTGGTCGCCGGGGCCTCGCTGCACCTCGATGCCGGCGAGGTAGTGGGCCTGCTCGGCCCCAACGGCGCCGGCAAGACCACCTGTTTCTACATGATCGCCGGGCTGATCCCCCCGGATGCCGGCAGGGTCGTCCTTGGCGAGCGGGAGGTGACCGACAGTCCGATGCATGTGCGGGCGCGCCTGGGCCTGGGCTACCTCGCCCAGGAACCCTCGGTGTTCCGCGGCCTGAGCGTGGCCGACAACGTGCTCGCCATCCTCGAGCTACGCAAGGACCTGGGACGCTCGCAGCGCCAGGACGAATGTGACCGCCTGCTGCACGAGTTCGGCCTGCGCCACCTCGCCGCCAACCCCGCGCGCAGCCTCTCCGGTGGCGAGCGCCGGCGCCTGGAGATCGCCCGAGCGCTCGCCGCCGAGCCCCGATTTCTGTTGCTGGACGAGCCCTTCGCCGGCGTCGATCCGATCTCAGTGGTGGACATCCAGCGCATCATCGCGCAACTGCGCGAGGCCGGCATCGGCATCCTGATCACCGACCACAACGTGCGCGAGACCCTCGGCATCTGCGAACGGGCCTACATCATGAACCGCGGCGCCATCCTGGCACAGGGCACACCTGACGAAATCCTCGCCCATCCGGAGGTACGCCAGGTCTACCTGGGCGAGCATTTCCGCTTGTGATTTCCGGGCCAGCGTCTACCCTCCCCCTGAGGAAGTCGCAGTCTCGGGCGCTGCAGGGCCCCGGATTCTTCGACATCGATATCAACGAACGACAACAATCACAGGGAAGGAATCATGCCCGCAACACTCTACGAACGCCTCGGCGAAGAGGCCGGAATCACCAGGCTGGTGGACGACGCGGTGGATGCGCACCTGAACAACCCCACCGTCAAGACGCGTTTCGAGAACACCGAGGATATCGAGCATGCCAAACGCATGTCGGTAGAGTTCTTCTGCGCCGGCTCCGGGGGGCCGCAGGCCTACTCCGGGCGCGACCTGCTGACCGCGCACCGCGGCATGAACATCTCCGAGGAGGAATTCATCGCGGTGGTGGACGATATTCTCGGCGCCATGGATAAGAACGGCCTCGACGACGAAGTGAAAAAAGAGGTGCTGGCCGTTCTGTACTCGCTCAAGGGGGACGTGATCCGCGTGTGAACCGGCCCCTGCAGCCAGCCGGGGCGGCCGGTCGTCGCACCACTTTGAATCAACCCTTGCAGGACCGCACCAAGAATTACCGGATTGTTGCGCCATTTCCGCCCACCCTTTCCCCATCTGTGCCATATTGGTGCCTGACCGGGATCGAGATTCGCAAATTCGCCCTTGAGATAGCCGATCGCCGGGACGGCACGGCTCTTGCTGAGCTGTTTGTATAGAGGTTCTGCGAAGTTATTTTGGAAAGACGCTCATGAAGGCGGAAATCGGCGTCATCGGCCTGGGGGTGATGGGGAGCAATATCGCCCTCAACATCGCCGACCACGGCTATCGGGTGGCGGTGTTCAACCATCGGGTAGAAAAGGTCCACCGCTTTCTGGGCGATGCCACCGACACGCAGCACTTCATCGGCTGCGAAAGCTATGCCGAGCTGGCCGAGGCGCTGGCCGCGCCGCGCATCGTGCTGATGATGGTCACCGCCGGCTCGGTGGTGGACCTGGTGATCGAACAGATCCAGCCCCTCCTGCAACCAGGTGACATTCTCATCGATGGCGGCAATTCCTTCTATGAGGACACCGAGCGACGCCTGGCGACGCTGCGAGAACAGGGCATCCGCTACGTGGGAATGGGTATCTCCGGCGGCGAGGAGGGCGCCCGGCATGGTCCCTCCATCATGCCCGGGGGCGACCCGGAGGCCTGGCCGGTCATACGTGAGATCTTCCAGGCCATCGCCGCCCGCGCCGAGGACGGCGAACCCTGCTGCCGTTGGGTGGGCAGCGGCGGGGCCGGTCACTACGTCAAGATGGTGCACAACGGCATCGAATATGGCGATATGCAGCTGATCGCCGAGGCCTGGGACCTGATGCACCGCGGGCTGGGCGTCGCGATGGATCGGCTCGCCGAGATCTTCTCCCGCTGGAACGCGGGAGTGCTGTCCTCCTATCTGATCGAGATCACCGCTGAGATCCTGCGCATCCGCGACCCGGACGGCACCCCCCGGGTGCTCAACATCCTGGATGCCGCCGGCCAGAAGGGCACCGGCCGCTGGACCGTGATCGAGGCCCTGCAACTGGGCATTCCCCTGACGCTTATCGGCGAGGCGGTGTTCGCGCGCGCCCTGTCGGCGCGGCGCGACGAGCGCCTTCTCGCGGCAGAGCGCCTGGAGAGTGAACCGCCGCCTGCCTTCGGGGGCGACACCGACACTGCAGTGGCAGCCATCCACGATGCGCTATACGCGGCCAAGATCGTCTCCTATGCCCAGGGTTTCATGCAGATGCGGGAGGCCTCCCGGGCCCACGACTGGCAGCTGGCCTTTGGCGACATTGCCCTGTTGTGGCGGGCCGGTTGCATCATCCGCAGTCGCTTCCTGAACGACATCAAGGCCGCCTACGACCGCGACCCGCAGCTGCGCAATCTGCTGCTGGACGAATTCTTCGCGCGCGCCCTGCACCAGGCGGATGCCGGCTGGCGGGAAACGGTGGGCATGGGAATTCGACAGCAGATCCCCCTCCCCGCCACTGGCTCGGCCCTGGCGTTCTATGACGGCTATCGCTCGAAGCGTCTGCCCGCCAACCTCCTGCAGGCCCAGCGCGACTACTTCGGGGCCCACACCTATCGGCGCAGCGACCGGCCCGAGCTCAGCTTCCATACCCACTGGACTGGGGACGGGCACGAGGAAGCGGTGGATGATTGAGGACGCCACGCTGATCATCTTCGGTGCCACCGGCAACCTGGCGCAGGTCAAGTTGTTCCCCGCGCTCTATCGCCTGGAGGCCGCCGAATTGCTGCCCCCGGGCCTGCGCATCCTCTGTAATGGACGGTCCGAATACGACCAGGAGACCTGGCGGGAGCGCGTGGCGGCGGCGATCGACCGACACGGCCGTGCGCCCCGTGAGCCGCAGGTCTTCGCGCGCTTTGCCGCGCGCATGCACTACCTCCGGGGCGACTTGGCAGACACCACCACTTATCAAGCGCTGCGGGCGGAGGTGAACAACGGGCGTCACTCCGCCAATCTCGCCTTCTATCTCGCCCTGCCGCCGCATGCCTATGGCGGGGTGATCGAGCAGCTGGACGCCTGCGGGCTACTGGCAGAATCCGATGGTCGCTGGCGCCGGGTGGTCATCGAGAAGCCCTTCGGTTCGGACCTGGAAAGTGCACAGAACCTGCAGCGCAGCATCGCCCGCCACCTGCGGGAACACCAGATCTACCGGATCGATCACTACATGGGCAAGGCCATGGTCCAGAACATCCTGGTCAGCCGCTTTGCCAACCTGCTGTTGGAGCCACTGTGGAACCGCAACTACATCGAACAGGTGCAGATCACCCGTACCGAGACGCTGGGCGTGGGCCGGCGCGCGGGCTTCTACGAGCAGACCGGGGCGCTGCGCGACATGTTGCAGAGCCACCTGATGCAGCTGATGGCACTGATCGCGATGGAGCCGCCGGTCTCGATGCACAGCGAGGATCTGCGCGACGAGAAGGTCAAGGCGCTCAAATCGGTCCGCCCCATCCATGCCTCGGCGGTTCCCGCCGTCGCCTTTCGCGCCCAGTACGGGCCAGGAGAGACGGACGGTAAGCCCGTTCCGGGATATCTGGAGGAGCCGGGCGTGGATCCGCACAGCGTCACCGAGACCTATGCCGCGCTCAAGCTCTACGTGGACAACTGGCGCTGGCGAGGCGTGCCCTTCTATCTGCGTACCGGCAAGCGCATGCCCGAGACGCTGAGCACCATCGCGATCAGCTTCCGCCAGCCACCCAAGCAATTCTTTCGCAGCGCGCATATCGAGCGGCCGCCGCCCAACTGGCTGATCATGAGCATGGCGCCGGAGGAGTCGCTGCGCATCGAGATTACAGTCAAGGAGCCGGGTATCACCATGGATACCCGGCAGATCAGTCTGGACGCCCCTTTCCGTTGCGAGCACCACGAAAAGACAGGGGCCTACGAGGGCCTGCTGCTGGACGTGCTGGAGGGGGACAACTCGCTGTTTCTGCGCTACGACGAGGTCGAGTGGGCCTGGCGGGTAGTGGACCCGGTGCTGCGCGTCTGGGCCACCGAACGCGACTACATCGCCACCTATCCGGCCGGCAGCTGGGAGCCGGCCGAGGTCAACCGCATCTTCGACCGCCCCCATCATCACTGGCGCAACCAGCTGGACCCCGAATCATGACCCGCTGGGTGCCCTTGCCGGATGCCGCAGCCATCGCCCGCGAGGCCCGCTCTCGTATCCTGGAGGCAGCGGCCGACCGGTCGGATCCCCACCGGTCTTTTTCGCTGGTGCTGGCTGGCGGCACTACCCCCCTGGCCACCTATCGCCTGCTGGCCGGCAACGGCATCGCACACCCGGACTGGCACCTGTATTACGGCGACGAGCGCTGCCTGGCGCCGGAACACCCCGAGCGCAACAGTCACATGGTCGAACAGACCGGCCTGCCCGACCTGGTGGGTGGACATCTACCGATACCGGCCGAACTGGGCGCGGAGACCGCGGCACTGCGCTATACCGGGCTGATCATGCCGGCGTTGCCGTTCGACATGGTGCTGCTCGGCATGGGTGAGGATGGCCATACCGCGAGCCTGTTTCCAAGCCAGAGTTGGCCGGAGGCCCCAGTGATTCCGGTACACGATGCGCCCAAACCTCCACCGGAACGGGTCAGTCTCTCGCCGGCCACACTACAGGCCAGCCGCCGCATGCTTATCCTGGTGAGTGGCGAGTCCAAGCGCCAGGCGCTACGTGCATGGCGCCGCGGCGCCGACCTGCCGGTGGCCCGGGTCGCGGCCTGTCCGCAGGCGGTGGTGCTGGTCGAAAGCGCCCTCCTGGAGGAGCCCGCATGATCGGCTTTGCGGCGGATATCGGCGGCACCTGGAGTCGCCTGGCCCTGCTCGGGATGTCCGGAAATGTCCAGGAGGGACGCTACTCCAACGCGGATTTTCCTGATCTCTATCAGGTCATTGCGCAATTCCTGCACGCACAGGGGGTGTCCGGTGACAGAATTGATGTCATGGTGCTCGCATTGCCCGGCCCGGTGGACGGGGATAGGGTCGCGCTCACCAATATCGACTGGGTTGTGGACCAGCAGGTACTGAGACATTGCTATCCGCGGGCGCGGGTTCTGCTGGTAAACGACTTCCAGGCGGCCGCCGTGGGCGCAATCAACGCGGATGACGGCCGCTGGCTGAATCCGCACGCAGGACCGCCCGTCCCGGGGAACCCGGCCGTGGTGACGGGCGCCGGCACCGGCCTTGGCCTGGCCTGGTTCGCAGATCCGCAGCAGGAGACCCTGCCCCATGCCACCGAAGGAGGACATAGTGACTTCGCCGCCGTCGACGAGGAACAGCGCGGACTTTGGACCTGGCTGCGGCAGCGCCATGGCCACGTCTCCTGGGAACGGATCCTCTCCGGCCCCGGCCTGGGTGATGTACACGCCTTTCTGGCGGGCCGGGGGGAGCATCCGCTCTCTGCGGCGCGGATACAGGAACTGGCGTCGTCCGGCGATACCCCGGCAGGTCGGGCGATCGAGCTGTTTCTGCGGATCTACGGCAACTGGGCCGGCAACCTGGCGCTCCTGTTTCGCCCCGCCGCGGGCATTCACCTGTGCGGGGGCGTCACCGCACACCTGGCCGATTGGTTCGGCACGACCTTTCTCGACGCCTATCTGGCACGGGGCCGAATGCGCCAGGTAGCAGAGCAGATACCATTGCGCCTGGTCGACCACCCGGACGTCGGCCTGTCAGGTGCCATCCGGATTGCGAGGAGTCTGGCAACGCCATGAAAGATCCCGAACAACAGAAGACACTCTACAAATACTACGTGGAACCCCAGATCGTCAGCGACCTGACCCGCAAGACCCTGGTGCTGGTCCTGGCCGGGGGTGCCGGATCGCGCCTCAAGAATCTGACCAAGTGGCGCGCCAAGCCCGCGGTTCCCTATGGCGCCAAATACCGGATCATCGACTTCGCTCTGTCCAATTGCATCAATTCGGGCATGCGACGCATTGGCGTGCTGACTCAGTACAAGTCGCATTCGCTGATCCGCCACCTGCAGCGTGCCTGGTCCTTCATGCGCCCGGAGATCGGCGAATTCGTCGAGATCATCCCGGCCCAGCAGCGGTTGCGCCAGGAGTGGTACCAGGGCACGGCCGATGCCATCTACCAGAACATGGACATCATCTACCGGCACAATCCGGAATATATCCTGATCCTGGGCGGTGACCATATCTACACCATGGACTACAGCAAAATGCTGCGGCGTCATGTGGAGGCCGGCGCCGATATCACCGTTGGCTGCATCGAGGTGCCGCGCGAGGAGGCCAGCGCCTTTGGTGTAATGTCGGTGGACGAGAAACTGGAGATCACCCACTTCACCGAGAAACCGACAAACCCGGAGCCCATGCCCGACAAGCCGCAGTATGCACTGGCCTCCATGGGGATCTATATCTTTTCCATGGGCTATCTCGCCGAGGCGCTGCTGCAGGATGCCGAGGATGAGACATCCGAACACGATTTCGGCAAGAACATCATTCCTTCCGCCATTGAGAACGCCAAGGCGGTGGCTTACCCCTTCCTCGACGACAAAGGCGAGCCCGCCTATTGGCGCGACGTGGGCTCGCTCTATTCCTACTGGAAGGCCAATATAGAGCTGTGCGACATCGAGCCGGAACTCAACCTCTACCGGCGCGACTGGCCCATATGGACCTACCAGTCCCAGAGTCCCCCGGCCAAGTTCGCCTTCGACGACGAAGGCCGACGCGGCATGGCAGTGGACTCACTCACTGCCGGGGGCTGCATCATCTCGGGCGCCCTGGTGCGCCACTCGGTCATTGGTTTCAATACCACCATCGAGACCGGCAGCCGTATCGAGGACAGCGTGGTCCTGCCCAAGGTCAGCATTGGCAAGAACTGCACCATAAAACGGGCCATCATCGACAAGGGCACCCTGATCCCGGACGGATTCGAGGTGGGTATAGACCTCGAGAAGGACCGGCAGCGTTTCCTGGTCACCGAGGAAGGAATCGTCCTGGTGACCCCCGGACAGATGGGCCAACGCCTCCACTTCGAACGCGAATGATCATGCCATGAGCCAACCACGCCTCAAGTTCGTTCTCTGCTGGCACATGCACCAGCCCTGGTACCGCGAGACCCTCAAAGGCGACTTCAGCCTGCCCTGGGTCTATCTGCATGCGCTGAAGGACTACAGCGATATGGCGGCGCACCTCGAACGCCATCCTCAGATGCGTGCGGTGGTGAACTTCACCCCGGTGCTGCTGGAGCAGCTGGAGGACTACGCACAGCAGCTGCGTGACTGGCTCTACAGCGGCCAGCGCATGGCCGACCCGCTGCTCAACTATCTCGCCGGGGCACAGCCGCTGCCATGCGAGGCCAGCGAGCGTGAGGCCCTGTTCCGTGCCTGCCTGCGGGCCCACGCACCGCACATGATCGACCCGTTCCCCGCGTTTCGCGCCCTGCTCGAGCCGCTGGGATATCCCGACATCCCCAGCGATACGCCCCGCCTGCTCGACTACCTCAACGACCAGTATCTGCTGGACCTGCTGACCTGGTACCACCTGGCTTGGCTCGGCCACTCCCTGCGCGACAGGCCCGTGGTAAAGACCCTGATGGACAAGGGGCGGCAGTTCCATCCGACCGACCGCCGTGCCCTGCTACAGCTGTTCGCCGAGGTGATCGCGGATATTCCGGCGCGCTACCGGGCCCTGGCCGAGAAGGGCCAGATAGAGATTTCGATGACCCCTTACAGCCATCCCATCGTGCCACTGCTGCTGGACTTCAACAGTGCCCGCTGCGCCTTGCCCGGCTGTCGCCTGCCCAGCCATTCCGGCTACCCCGGCGGCGAAAAGCGCGCCTGGTGGCAGATGCAGCACGGGCTGGAGGTGTTCGAGCGCTTCTTCGGCCTCCGACCGCGCGGCGTGTGGCTTTCCGAAGGCGCGGTGAGCGAGGAGGCAGTGGCCCTGCTGCCCCAGTTCGGCATCGACTGGACGGCCTCTGGCGAGGGCGTCTGGCACAACAGCCGCTCGGTATCGGAACTCCCCCACAACACACCGGACACGCGCCAGGACCTGTTCTCGCCCCACCAGCTGCCGGAGATTCCCACGCGGCTGTTCTTCCGCGACGACGGCCTGGCCGACCTGATCGGCTTCGAATACCAGCACTGGCATGCAGACGATGCGGTGGCCGACTTCATGCGTCACCTGCACAATATCCGTGACTTCCTCGGCGACAAGGTGAAGGAACACGTGGTCACCGTCATACTCGATGGCGAGAACGCCTGGGAATACTACCCGGATAACGCCTGGCACTTTCTCGACAGGCTCTATACCCAACTCACCGAGTCTTCCCTGATCGAGGCGACCACCTTCAGCGACGCCCTTGCGCGCAGCCGGGCTGTTTCCCTGCCCGAGCTGTGCCCCGGCAGCTGGGTATATGGCTCGTTTTCCACCTGGATCGGAGAGGATGACAAGAACCGCGCCTGGGATCTGCTGGTGGAGGCCAAGTTGGCCTACGACAAGGTGGTCGCCAGCGGGTGCCTGAACGCCGAGCAGCGGCGTGAGGCAGAGCTCCAGCTGGCGGTGTGCGAGGGATCGGACTGGTTCTGGTGGTTCGGCGACTACAATCCCTCCGACAGCGTGCAGGCCTTCGACCGCCTCTATCGTCAGCAGCTGCATCATCTCTACGAACTGCTCGACCTGGTGCCCCCGGCGGCGCTGGAGCAACCCATCTCCCTGGGCGGGGGGCACGCCGCCAACGCCGGCACCATGCGCCGTGGCCATGAGTGAAACCCCCGAGGGCGCTGCCGAGGCGCCAGCCTGCGTAACGACCGGCCCCCTCGGGCGACGCCAGGCCGGCATCCTGCTGCATCCCACCTCCTTGCCGTCGGGCTGCCTGGACCGGGACGTGGAGCGCTGGTTGGATACGCTCTGTGCCGCGGGCGTCGGCGTGTGGCAGATGTTGCCCCTGGGCATCCCCGACCACACCGGCTCGCCCTACCAGAGCTGCTCGGCCTTCGCGGCAAACCCGGACCTGCTCACCGATGCCACCGACCTGCCGCTGGCAGCCCTATCCTTTGAGGCATTCACGCAACGCGAGGCGGCCTGGCTGCAGGACTTTGCCCGCTTCCGCGCCCTCAAGGCGATGTTTGGAGACGCTCCCTGGCAGGACTGGCCCGCGCCCTACCGGGACCGGGATCCGCAGGCCCTGCGCACGCTCGACCGCGAACAGGGGGGGCGCATCGCCGAAGAGATCGATCAGCAATTCCTGCTCGAGCGACGCTGGATGGCCATACGCAACGAATGCCGTCGGCGCGGCCTCTACCTGTTCGGCGACATGCCCATCTTCGTCGCCCTCGACAGCGCCGAGGTCTGGTCCTATCGGGAGCAGTTCCTGCTCGACCAACAGGGGCGACCCACCTACGTCGCGGGCGTCCCTCCCGACTACTTCTCGGCGACCGGCCAGCGTTGGGGCAACCCGCACTACGACTGGCAGGCCATGCAGGCGGACGGCTTTCGCTGGTGGCACGCACGCATGCGCCGTGCGTTGGACTGGTTCGACATTGTGCGCCTGGACCATTTCCGCGGGCTGGTAGCGACCTGGATGGTGCCGGCCGACAGCGAGACCGCGGCCGAAGGGTTCTGGCAGGCCGTGCCGGGCGAGGCGTTGCTGGAGGCCCTGCACGACGAGTTTCCCGAATTGCCCATCGTGGCCGAAGACCTGGGGGTGATCACACCCGAGGTGACGGCCCTGCGCAAGCAGTTTGGCTTACCCGGCATGGCCGTGCTGCAGTTCGCCTTCGACGCCTTCGAGGACAATCCTCACAAGCCGGCCAATATCACGCCCGACACCGTGGTCTACACCGGTACCCACGACAACAACACCCTGCGGGGCTGGTTCGCCGAGTTGGACGAGGGCGCGCGCCGCTTCGTCTACCAGTTGCTGCAGGGAGACCCGGCGGAAGACGTGGTGGACCTGATCACACGGCGTACACTGGAGACCCGCGCCTGTCTGGCGGTCGTGCCCCTGCAGGACATGCTGGGACTGGATGCGAGTGCACGCATGAACACGCCCGGCACGGCCGAGGGCAACTGGCGCTGGCGCTTTGCCTGGCCCGATATCGACCAGGAGCGGCTGGCCTGGCTGAAAGAACAATTGCAAGCCACGGAGCGTCTGCATGACTGTTGAACCCGTTCAAGACCAACTGTTGCAACAACTACAGCAGGGGCGACTGCACGACCCCTTTCTGGTGCTGGGGCGCCATTCCCTGCGCGGCGGAGAGGTGGTGCGTGCAGTCCTGCCGCAGGCCCGCCGTGCCTTCCTTGGAGATCTGGGGGAGATGCAGCGCGTGCCGCGCACCGATATCTTCGAATATCACCTCACCCCGGAAGAGCGCGCCCAGCTGCCATCCCACTACCGGGTGGCCTGGCTGGAGGGCGCGGACGACCAGCGCCACGAGGCCATCAGTCCCTACAGCTTCGGGCCCCAGCTGGGTGATGGCGATCTGCACCTGTTCGGCGAGGGCCGCCACCACCATGCCTACCGCTTCCTCGGCGCCCACCTGCACCAGGTCGATGGCATCGAGGGCGTCCGCTTTGCGGTCTGGGCCCCCGCGGCCCGACGAGTCAGCGTGGTGGGAGACTTCAACGGCTGGCACGGCCTGCGCCACCCCATGCGCTCGCGTGGAGGTGGGGGCGTGTGGGAGCTGTTCATACCGGGGCTGCAGGCGGGCGATCTGTACAAATTCGAGATCGTCGGGCCGGCCGGCCAGCTGGTGCTCAAGACCGACCCCTATGCGCGGCAGATGGCCCTGCGCCCCGACACCGCCTGCAAGGTGGCAGGGGGACTGGCCTTCCAATGGCAGGACCACGACTGGCTGCAGGCCCGTGAACGCTCGGACTGGCAGCACCAGCCCCAGTCGATCTACGAGGTGCATCTGGGCTCGTGGCGACGGGACACCGATGGCGGCTTTCTCGACTACCGGGAGATCGCCGATCGGCTGGTCCCCTACGTGCTGGACATGGAGTTCACCCATGTGGAACTGATGCCGGTGATGGAGCACCCCCTGGACGAGTCCTGGGGCTACCAGGTGAGCGGCTACTATGCGCCCACTGCGCGGCATGGCACGCCGGACGACCTGCGCTACCTGATCGACCTGTGCCATCGCAACGGCATCGGCGTGATCCTGGACTGGGTGCCGGGGCACTTCCCGCGGGACGAATTCGCCCTGGCCCGCTTCCTGGGCGAACCCCTGTACGAGCATCCTGACCCCCGACGTGGCGAACACCGCGACTGGGGCACATTGATTTTCGACTATGGGCGCAACGAGGTCCGCAACTTCCTGCTCGCCAACGCGGTGTACTGGATGGAGGAATTCCATGCCGATGGCCTGCGTGTCGATGCCGTGGCCTCCATGATCTATCTCGACTACTCGCGCGATCCTGGCGACTGGGTACCGAATATCCACGGCGGGCGCGAGAACCTGGAGGCCATCGCCTTTCTGCGCGAGACCAACGAAGTCCTGCACGGACGCTTTCCCGGCGGCCTGAGTATCGCCGAAGAGTCCACTGCCTGGCCCATGGTCTCGCGCCCCACCTGGATGGGCGGCCTGGGCTTCAGCATGAAGTGGAACATGGGCTGGATGAATGACACGCTCTCTTACATGAAGCTCGATCCCGTGCACCGGCGCTATCATCACGACCGACTCACCTTCGGCCAGCTGTATGCCTACACCGAGAACTTCGTGCTTCCCCTGTCGCACGATGAGGTGGTGCACATGAAGGGCAGCCTGCTCGGGCGCATGCCCGGCGACGACTGGCAGAAATTCGCCAACCTGCGCCTGCTGCTCTCCTGGCAGACAGTGCACCCGGGCAAGAAGCTGCTGTTCATGGGCGGTGAGATCGCCCAGCGGGACGAATGGGACCAGTCCCGCGAGCTCGACTGGGCACTGCTCGAGCACGAACCCCATCGCGGGGTGCAGGCAATGGTCCGTGATCTCAACCTTCTCTACGCCCAGTACCCGGCCCTGCATCGCCACGACTTCGAGCAGCAGGGCTTCGAATGGCTGGACTGCGATGACGCGGAGCACTCGGTGCTCTCATTACTGAGACAGGGGGACGGTCAAACCCTGATATGTGTGCTGAATTTCACGCCGGTAGTACGCGAAGATTACCGGGTGCCCCTGCCTTTGCCCGGTCACTACCACGAGATCTTCAACTCAGACTCTGCCCATTACGGCGGTACCAATCTGGGCAACGGCTCGGTTCAGGCAGAGGCGAGACCCTGGAAGGGTCGCGATTGGTCCGCCACCATGACTCTTCCGCCACTGGGCATGCTGGTGCTTGAACCCGATTTCTCCTGATCCGTCCTCCGTAGACATGCCCAAGCCACGTAAGACCACTGCCAAGCCGCCGCTGAGAGTGCTGTTCGCCGCGAGCGAGGCCTACCCCCTGATCAAGACCGGCGGACTGGGGGACGTGGCGCATTCCCTGCCCAACGCGCTGGCCCACATCGGGGTCGACGTACGCCTGGTCCTGCCGGCCTACCGCGACGTGCTGCGCCGGGTAGAGGACCTGCAGGTACTCGGCTGGCTTTCCTTGGCCAGTGGGCTGGATGCGCGCATCCTGCAGGGCTGGCACGCCGCCTTCGGGATGCCGCTGTGGCTGGTCGACATCGGCCACCTGTTCGACCGCGAGGGCAACCCGTATGTTGGCCCGGATGGCCATGACTGGCCGGACAATCCCGAGCGCTTCACCCGCTTCAGCCAGGCGGTCGCCCTGCTGGCCGTTGACCACCTGGAGACCGGCTGGCGCGCTGACGTGGTCCACGCCCACGACTGGCAGACCGGCCTGGTACCCGCCTGGCTCGAAGAAGTGCCAAAACCACCGCGGCGCATCTACACCATCCACAATCTCGCCTACGACGGACAATTCGACTACACCACCTTCGATTCGATGCGACTGCCGGCCCGCTGGTGGTCCATCCATGGCGCTGAGTTCCACGATCGCCTCTCCCCAATGAAGGCCGGGCTGATGTATGCCGACTGGATCACCACGGTCAGCCCCACCTATGCGCGCGAGATCTGCACACCCGAATATGGATATGGATACGCCGACATTCTGAACCATCAGCGGCACAAGCTCAGCGGCATTCTCAATGGCATCGATACGCGCATCTGGGATCCGGCCGGCGACCGGCACATCGCGGTGCACTACCGCTGCGACGAGCGGCTCAGCAACGCCAAGGCGGCCAATCGGCGGGATCTGCTCAAGGCATTGGACGCGCCGGCAAAGGCGCAGGCGGCGGATGCGCCGGTGATCGGCTTCGTCGGCCGTCTGGTCGATCAAAAGGGGATCGACCTGCTGTTCGACGCCATCCCGTCTTTGCTGCGCAATACGGTCGTCCGTTTTGCCATCATCGGCAGCGGAGAGCAGCAATACGAGGACCGACTGAAGGCGCTGATGGAACAGCACCCGGCACGGGTATTCGGCTTCATCGGCTACTCCGAGCCCCTGGCGCACCAGCTAGAGGCCGGTGCCGACCTGTTTGCCATGCCCTCGCGCTACGAACCCTGTGGGCTGAACCAGATGTACAGCCTGCGCTACGGCACACCGCCGGTAGTCCGACGCACCGGCGGTCTCGCCGACACGGTGGTGGACAGTACCCGCGCCACCCTCGAGGACGGCAGCGCCACCGGCTTCGTCTTCGACGCAGCCGAGGCGGCCGCCCTGGAGGCGGCCCTGCGGCGTGCCCTGGTCCTGCACCAAAACCCCACACTCTGGCACCAGATCCAGTGTACCGGCATGGCCCAGAAACTGGACTGGGACGAACGTGCGCGCAATTACCTGGCGATCTACCAGGGAACCGCGGCACCAACAGGAGACGACAAATGAACGAACTGATGGGTGAAAGACTCTGCTACCTGCAGCCGATCGACCCCCTGCCCGACAATGCGGAATCGATCGAACGCGACTTCCAGCGCTATCTGGCCTACCACCTCGGGCGCTTCCTCGGCTGCGACAAGGTCTACCTCTACCAGGCACTGGCGTTCGTCACCCGCGACCACCTCATGTCGAACTGGCGCAATACCTGGCTGCACTATCGCAAGCCCGAGGTCCGCCGTGCCCACTACCTGTCCCTCGAATACCTGATCGGCCGCTCGCTCGGCAACAACCTGCTCAACAGCGACCTCACCGGCCCGGCGCGCGAGGCCATGCAACGCTTCGCGGTCGAGCTGGAAGACATCGAGAGCAACGAGCCCGATGCCGGCCTGGGCAACGGCGGCCTCGGCCGTCTGGCCGCCTGCTTCCTCGACAGCTGCGCCACTCTCCGACTGCCGGTGCTCGGCTACGGGCTGCGCTACGAATATGGCATGTTCCACCAGCACATCGAGAACGGCCATCAGGTCGAGGATCCCGATCACTGGCTCAGGGATGGACATCCCTGGGAGATCGAACGCCCCGAGTTCTCTCAGACCATCCATTTCGGAGGGCATGTCGAACATCGAACCGACGACCAGGGGGTGAAACATACCTGCTGGGTGGATACCGATGATGTGATTGCGGTGCCCTACGACGTTCCGATCGCCGGCTACCGTAACCAGGTGGTCAATACCCTGCGCCTATGGAGCGCCGAGGCGACCAGCCAATTCAACCTCAAGGAGTTCAACGCGGGAGACTACGCCGAGGCGGTGGCCCTGAAGAACCAGGCCGAGAACATCACCATGGTGCTGTATCCGAACGATGCGACGGTCAATGGCCAGGAACTGCGCCTGCGCCAGCAATACTTCCTCAGCTCGGCCAGCCTGCAGGACGTGCTGCGCCAGTGGGACGGGCGGCCGATCGAGGATTTTCACAAGTTCAATTTCTTCCAGCTGAACGACACCCATCCCAGCATCGCGGTGGCCGAGCTGATGCGTCTGCTGGTGGACGTTAAGAAGCTTCCCTGGGACCAGGCCTGGGACATCACCGGCTCGTGCATGGCCTACACCAACCATACCCTGCTGCCGGAGGCGCTGGAGCGCTGGCCGGTGCCGATGTTCGAGAATCTGTTGCCGCGCCTGCTCGAGATCATCTATCGCATCAATACCGAATTCCTCGCGCAGGTACGCGCCCGCTGGCCCGGCGACGTGGATCGGGTCCGCCGCATGTCGCTGATCGAGGAGGGGCCGGTGCCGCAGGTGCGCATGGCCTGGCTGGCCATCGTCGGCAGCTCCTCGGTCAACGGCGTGGCAGAACTGCACTCCGACCTGCTCAAGGAGGGGCTGTTCCGCGACTTCTACGAGATGTGGCCGGAGCGGTTCAACAACAAAACCAACGGCGTCACACCCAGGCGCTGGCTGGCCTTCGCCAACCCGGGGCTGACCGGCCTGCTCACCGAGACCTTGGGCGACGGATGGCAGGCTGATCTATCCCGCCTGGAAGGTCTCCACACGTACGTCGAAGATCCCGAGTTCCGCCAGCGCTGGCGGCAGATCCGCCAGACCAACAAGCAACGCCTGGCGGACATGGTCGAGCGCTATGCGAAGGTAAAGTTCGACCCGGCGGCCCTGTTCGACGTGCAGGTGAAACGCATCCACGAATACAAGCGGCAGCTGCTCAACATCCTGCATGTGATCCACCTCTACAACCGCATTCACGCCGGTGATACCGACGGCTGGGTGAACCGCTGCGTGCTGATCGGCGGCAAGGCGGCACCCGGGTACCAGCGGGCCAAGGAGATCATCAAGCTGGCCAACAATGTTGCCGACGTGGTGAACAACGATCCCTTCGTGGGCGACCGGTTGAGGATGGCCTTCCTCCCCAACTACAACGTCTCCAAGATGGAGGTGATCTGCACCGCGGCCGATCTCTCGGAGCAGATATCGACCGCCGGCAAGGAGGCCTCGGGCACCGGCAATATGAAGTTCATGATGAATGGCTCGGTCACCATCGGCACCTATGACGGCGCCAATATCGAGATCCTGCAGGCAGTGGGCGAGGAGAACTTCTTCCTGTTCGGGCTGCACGCCGAAGAGGTGGCGACGATGCGCCAGCACTACCACCCGCAACAGTTCATCGACGAGGATCCGGATCTGCAGGCCGTGTTCCGGTTGCTCGAGAGCGGCCACTTCAACGCGGTCGAACCGGGCATCTTCGATGGCATCATCGCCGCGTTGAAGAGCCCCCACGACCCCTGGATGACCCTGGCCGACTTCCGCAGCTATGTCGACGCGCAGCGGCAGGCCGAGGTCGCCTGGTGCGACGATGAACGCTGGACGCGAATGAGCATTCGCAACACCGCCAGCAGCGGGATCTTCTCCACCGACCGGACCATCGCCGAGTACAACGAGGACATCTGGCGTCTCGACCCGATCCCATGAAGGCAGGATCGCTTTTCCCGAGGCGCAATGAGACCTTGCGCCAGGTCAGAAAGTCCGGCTTTCATCGTCGCGCAATTGGGCTAGAATGTGAGTGAAAGGGATTTATACAAAAGTCGTACCAATTGACAATTCCGGCTGAATGAAACCAACCCTCCAGCTCCGCCTGGGTCAGCACCTGACCATGACCCCCCAATTGCAGCAGGCAATAAAGCTGCTGCAATTGTCTACACTCGACCTCAAGCAGGAAATCCAGGAGGCGCTCGAAAGCAACCTGATGCTCGAGGCCGAGGAAGAGGGCGCCAGCAGGGAATCCACCTCGACCGAGGCCTCCGCTCCGGAGGCGGCGGACGCTACACCGGCCGGCAATGACATCAACAACGAGCAGGAGATCGAGATCGAGTCCCAGGCGATGCCGGATGAACTGCCGGTGGACACCGCCTGGGAGGATCTCTACGACGGCCCGGCGGCAGGACCGGTCACCAGCAGTGCCGCCGGTGACGCCAGCGAGATGCTGGCGCAGCAGAGCGGCAGCGAGACCCTACACGACTATCTCACCTGGCAGATGGAACTGACCCACCTCAATCCCATCGACCGGCGGATCGCCGAGGCGGTCATCGACAGTATCGGTGACGACGGCTATCTGCACGCCTCGCTCGAGGACATCGCCGCCAGCGTGCCCGAGGCCGATCTGTCACCCGAAGAAGTCGAGGCGGTACTGCACCGGATCCAGGCGTTCGATCCGCCCGGCGTGGGCGCACGCGATCCCCGCGAGGCACTCCTGATCCAGGCCCGCCAGCTGGGCGACGAGTTCGACGGGCGGGAGCTGGCGATCGAGATCCTGGACCGGCATTTCGAGCTCCTGAGCACCGGCAAGCAGGCCCTCCTGCTGAAGCGCCTGAAGGTGAGCGAGGAAGAACTCGAGGAGGCGGTGCACCTGATCCGCTCGCTCAATCCTCACCCGGGCAGCGCCATCCCCGGCGAGCCGCCCGCCTATATCGAACCGGACGTGTTTGTAAGCCGACGCGAAGGCCGCTGGGTAGTGGAACTGAATCCCCAGGCCGCGCCCCGGCTGCGGGTGAACCCCACCTATGCCTCGATGGTACGACGCGCCGACAACAGCACCGACAATCAGACCATGAAAGACCATCTGCAGGAGGCCCGCTGGTTCCTCAAAAGCCTGCAGAGTCGCAACGAAACCCTGCTCAAGGTCGCCAGCGCCATCGTGGAACATCAGCAGGGCTTTTTCGAGTATGGCGAAGAGGCCATGAAGCCGCTGGTACTGAGGGATATCGCGGAAAAGGTGGAGATGCACGAGTCCACCATCTCGCGTGTCACCACCCAGAAATACATGCATACCCCCCGTGGCACCCTGGAGTTCAAGTATTTCTTCTCCAGCCACGTGAGCACCGACAGCGGCGGCGAGGCATCGGCCACCGCTATCCGCGCCGTGATCAAAAAGCTGATCGCCGCCGAGCCGCCCGGCAAGCCCTTGTCCGACAACAAGATTGCCACCGTGCTCGGCGAGCAGGGGATCAAGGTCGCCCGGCGCACTGTCGCCAAATATCGTGAAGCGATGGGGATTCCCCCATCCAACGAGCGCAAGCGTCTCGCCTAGACGCCCCAACGAAGGAGAGAATCATGCAATTGAACCTCACCGGTCACCATGTCGACATCACCGATTCGATGCGCAACTATGTCGAAGAGAAGTTCGCCCGCCTGACCCGCCATTTCGACCATGTCACCAATGTGCATGTCATCCTGAGCGTGGAGAAGCTGCAACAGAAGGCGGAAGCCACCATGCACCTCGCGGGCAACGACATCTTTGCCGAGTCGGTGGACGAAGACATGTATGCCGCCATCGACTCCTTGGTCGACAAGCTGGACCGGCAGGTGATCAAGCACAAGGAAAAACTGAAAAACCACCGTGGCAACGGTCAGGCAGCGCCGGTCCCTGGCGCGGCAGAGGCCTGAGCCCGCCACCCACTCCACCACGCAGGAAGCCCCATGCCCCCGACCACCGGCATCCTATCGCCCCGCGCGATCCGGCTCGACGACGACTCGCCGAGCAAGAAGCGGGTCCTCGAGCATGCTGCCCAGCTGCTGGCGCCGGATGACGCAGACCTGAGCGAGCGCATCTACGAGCGCCTGCTCGAGCGCGAGCGCCTGGGCAGTACCGGTCTAAGCGGCGGCGTGGCATTGCCGCATGCCCGCATGCCCGAAACCAAGGAGACCCGGGGGGCCTTCCTGCGGCTCACCAACCCCATCGATTTCGACAGTATCGACGGGCGGCCCGTCGATCTGGTGTTCGCCCTGCTGGTGCCCGAAGAGGCTACGGAGGAGCACCTCAAGTTGCTCGCGGAACTGGCGCGCATGTTCAATGACCCCGCGTTGCGCAGCGAACTGCGCAGCGCCGCCGGCGAACAGGCCTTCGATCTGCTGACCCGGCACATCGCTCACGATGCCGCATAGTATTCGGGTTCGCGATCTCTACGAATCCCTTCGGGACAAACTGAAGCTCCAGCTGATCGCTGGCGAGGGCGGGCTCGATCAGTCCTTGCTCGACGAGGAACTCGATCCGGCCAGCTACATCATCGCCGGCCCTCTGACCTATATCCACCCCAATCGGATCCAGGTAATCGGAAGGGCCGAGAAGGCCTATCTCGATGCGCCCGACCATGACCGGGAAGAGGCGCTGCGACAGCTGTTCGGCAACCACACCCGCGCAGTCGTCCTGGTGGACGACGTGCCACCCGACCCCGATCTGATTGCACTGGCAGAGCAGCGACGGGCGCCGCTGTTCACCACCCCCCTTCCGGATCGGCTGATTCTGGACCACCTGCAGTACTTCGCTGCACTCAACCTGTCGGAGAAGACCACCCTGCATGGCGTCTTCATGGAGGTGCTGGGCATGGGGGTACTGATCACCGGCGACCCGGCAGTGGGCAAGAGTGAACTGGCGCTGGAGCTGATCTCCCGCGGCAACCGCCTGGTGGCAGACGATGCGCCCGAGTTCACCCGTATCGCACCCGACATCGTGAGTGGAAACTGCCCTCCGCTGCTACGTGATTTTCTCGAGGTCCGGGGGCTGGGCATCCTCAATATCCGCGCCATGTTCGGCGACAACGCCATCAAGCACAACAAGTACCTGCGCCTGATCGTTCACCTGCAGCGGATGACCGACCGGGAGCTGGCCACCATGGAGCGCCTGAGCGCGCGCCAGGAAACCCGTGAGGTACTCGGCGTACTGGTCCCCCAGGTGACCATCCCGGTGGCTCCCGGCCGTAACCTCGCCATCCTGGTGGAGGCCGCAGTCCGGGCCCACCTGCTGGCACTGCAGGGCTATGATGCCACCGAGGTCTTTATCGAGCGCCAGCAGCAGGCGCTGTTGGAAGATACCTGAAACAGCGGCCGGCAAGCGGTTCGGCCTGTGCGATTGTTAGGGCTCAACTCTCCGCACCTTCCGTGACTATAATCCCCCTTCATGAACACCCCCGCGCCCAGGTTGATCGTAGTCTCCGGTCTTTCCGGCTCCGGCAAGAGTATCGCGCTCAACGTCTTGGAGGATGCCGGCTTCAATTGCATCGACAACCTGCCGCTGCATCTGTTCGAGACCCTGGCGCACGACATGATCCGCCGGGAGGATCCGGTTGCACCGCTGACCGCCGTCGGCATCGATGCCCGGGCGCCCTGCCATCATCTGGATCTTCTGCCGCGTCTGATCGGCGACCTGCGCGAAAACGGCATCCATTGCGAGATCCTGTTTCTCGAGGCGGACACCGACATCCTGATCCAGCGCTTCAGCGAGACCCGACGCCGGCACCCCCTCACCGATGAGCTGCACGATCTCGAAGCGGCTATCGAGCAGGAACGCAAGCTGCTCGAGCCGCTGCGCGATGCCGCCGATTTGCGCATCGATACCAGCCGCACCAACCTGCACCAGCTGCGCGAGTTGATCGGCGGCGCGGTGGCGACACGCGGTGGCGATGAGATGTCGATCGTGCTCAAGTCCTTTGGCTTCAAGCATGGCATGACCCGCAACGCCAACTTCCTGTTCGATGTGCGCTGCCTGCCCAACCCCCATTGGAACCCCGAGCTGCGGCCGCTCACCGGCAAGGACGAACCGGTCGCAGACTTCCTCGAGCAGAGCGAGGCAGTCGACCGCATGTTCTATGACATCAACGACTTCATCCAGCGCTGGATGCCCTGTTTCGAGCAGGAGGGTCGGGCCTATCTCACCATCGCCATCGGCTGTACCGGCGGACAGCACCGCTCGGTCTACCTGGTCGAGCGACTGCGCCGGCGCCTGGAAGAACAGGGCCGCAAGGTACTCTGCCGGCACCGGGAGCTGGCATGAGCGTTGGCATTTTGCTCATTACCCACCCCGGCATCGGCACCACTTTGCTGCACAGCGCCCGACGCATCATGCCCGACAGCGGCCTGCGCATCCGCTGCCTGGAGGTTCCGCTGGATGCGGATCCGGCGCCGCTGGAGACCCAGGCGGAGAATATGATCGATCGTCTCGACGAAGGGCAGGGCGTGCTGGTGCTCACCGACATCTTCGGTGCCACTCCCGACAACATAGCCCGACGCCTGGCACGACCGCAGTCGGTCAACGTCCTCGCGGGCCTCAGCCTGCCGATGCTGGTGCGCCTGTTCAACTACCCGGACGGCGACCTGGGGGGTCTGTGCGAGACCGCCATCACCGGCGCGGTGCGAGGCATCGGCAGCTGCGAGGACCAATAACATGCTCGAGCGCGAGATCGTGATCCCCAACAAGCTCGGGCTGCACGCACGCGCCGCTGCCAAGCTGGTAAATGTGGCCGGCGCCCATGCCGCAGAGGTCACCCTGAGCAAGGATGGCCAGGAGGTCAACGGCAAGAGCATCATGGGCGTGATGATGCTGGCGGCAAGCAAGGGGACGGCCATTGGAATCCGCACCCAGGGATCGGATGAACAGGCCGCCATGGAGGCCCTGGTCGAGCTGATCGAGAACCGTTTCGGAGAGGCGGAGTGATCATCTCCTGCCTCGGCATCGGCATCGGGGCTGGCGCCCGGATCGCCATCGGCGAGGCCTATCTGCTGTGCCACGGCCCGGTCTGCGTCACCCCCAGCTGGATCGATCCCGCCCAGATCGAGGAGGAGGTACGGCGCTTCGAGGTAGCGGTACGCATCGCCTCCCAGGAACTGCGCGCGATTCGTGAGCAGATTCCCGAGGATACCCCGGGGGAGATCGCCGAGTTCATCGACAGCCACCTGCTGATGCTCGAGGACACGGCGCTCAGCTCGGGGGTCGTCGCACTGATCCGCCAGCGACACGCCAGCGCCGAATGGGCGCTCCAGCAACATTGCAACGCGCTGGTCGAGGTGTTCGAGCAGATGCGAGACGCCTACCTGCGTACCCGGCGTGACGACCTGATCCACGTGGCACAACGCATCCAGAAGGTACTGCTGGAGCAGCACGACGCCGAGCCCGAGGAGCTTCAGGGCCAGATCGTGCTTGCCGAGGATCTGTCCCCGGCAGACGTGATCCTGCTGCACAACCAGGGCGTTGCGGGCTTCGTCACCGAACACGGTGGCCCCATGTCTCACACCGCCATCCTGGCGCGCAGTCTCGGCATCCCGGCCGTGGTGGGCGCCCAGGGCGCGGGGCAGGTACTGCGCCACGGTGAACTGCTCATCCTCGACACAGACCACGGCTGCGTGCTGGCGAAGTGCGACCAGGCCCTGGTCGATCATTTCCAGGACCGACGCGAATACGACTTCCGCCGCACTACCCTGCTGCGCCAGAGCATCCGCGAGCCGGCCTGTACCCGCGACGGACGTTACGTACAGCTGCTGGCCAATATCGAGCTGGCAGGCGACGTCAAGGCGGCGATCGAGAATGGGGCCGATGGCATCGGCCTCTACCGCACCGAGTTCCTGTTCATGAACCGCGCCGATCTGCCCGACGAGGCCGAACACTACGCGGCCTATTGCGACGTGATTCGCGGCCTTCCGGATCAGCCCATCATCATTCGCACCCTCGATCTGGGTGCAGACAAGCCATTGGCCGGCACCCGCGACGGCAGTGGAAGCGGCAATCCGGCGCTGGGACTGCGCGCGATCCGCCTTTGCCTCAAGGAGGTGGAGCTGTTCAAACCGCAGCTGCGCGCGATTCTGCGGGCCTCGGTCCTGGGCGACGTGCGCATCATGCTGCCGATGCTCACCAATCTGTGGGAGGTGCAGCAGACCCGGGTCCTGCTCCGCCGTTGCATGCGCGAGCTCGACGCCGAGGGACAGGCCTATAACCCGAAGATACCCCTGGGCGGCATGATCGAGGTGCCGGCGGCTGCGCTGGCCGCCCCGGCGTTCGCCCAGGCCCTGGACTTTCTTTCTATCGGCACCAACGACCTGATCCAGTATACGCTGGCCATCGACCGGGTGGACAACGAGGTCAACTATCTCTACGACCCCTTCCATCCAGCGGTATTGCAGCTCATCAAGGGCGTTATCGACGCCGGTCGGGAGGCCGGTGTTCCGGTCAGCATGTGCGGGGAACTCGCCGGCGACCCCCGCTTCATTCCGCTGCTGCTGGGCATGGGGCTGAACAGTCTGAGCATGCAGCCGGCAGCCCTGCTGGAGGCCAGACAGCTGGTTCGCGAACTCGATGCCCGCACGCTGCAGGCGAGGACAGCCGACTTCATGGCGCACCTCTATACCGCCGATCCCCTCACGCTGCTCGGCCACTGGGATCACTGACGACGACACCGCGCCAACCCTACGCGTCCGCTGGTTGGGACGACACGCCCACTGTTAGAATTCGCCAACCCTTGCCCGACGGATCCCCCGCACCCGCATGAGCGCCGCCATCGAAAACACGGACGACCTTCGCCTGGCGCGCCTGCAGGAGATCCTGGATTCGGGCGCCATGCACTCGGCGCAGCGCCTGCTGAAGACCTTGACCCCGGCCGAGATCGCGCACCTGCTCGAGTCCCTGCCGCCCACCAAGCGGGAGATCCTCTGGAGCCTGGTCGATCCCGCCATCGAGGGCGAGGTGCTGGTCAATGTCAGCGACGAGGTGCAGGCCGAACTGGTCAAGGACATGGACGCCGACCACTGGCGGGCCGCGGCCGAGAACCTCGACCTGGACGACCTGACGGACCTGGTTCAGGACATGCCGGAGACAGTGGTGGGCGAGGTGCTCAGCGCCCTCGACGACCAGCGTCGCCACCGGGTCGAGGCGATGCTCTCCTACCCGGAGGACACTGCCGGTGGCCTGATGAACACCGACACGGTGACCGTCCGTCCGGAGGTCACCCTGGACGTGGTGCTGCGCTACCTGCGTCGCCTCGGTGAAGACATGCCCGCCGATACTGACGCCCTGTTCGTGGTCAACCGGGACGACGAGTACCTGGGCGTGCTGCCGCTATGGAAGCTGGTCAGCGGCAACCCCGACGACACCGTCGCCGAGGTGATGAGCCTGAACCTCAAGCCCCTGCCCGTTGACCTGTCCGCCTCCGAGGTGGCCCGCTATTTCGAGACCCACGATGTAACCTCGGCCCCGGTGGTGGACGAGCAGGGTCACCTGCTGGGCCGAATCACCGTGGACGACGTGGTGGACGTGATCCGCGAAGAGGGCGAGCACCAGTTCATGGGCCAGGCCGGCCTGTCGGAAGAAGAAGACATGTTTGCCCCGGTGCTGTCCAGCACCAAGCGCCGCGCGGTGTGGCTGGGGGTCAACCTGCTGACCGCCTTTCTCGCCTCCTGGGTGATCGGCCTGTTCCAGGACACCCTATCGAAGTACGTCGCCCTGGCAGTGCTGATGCCGATCGTCGCGAGCATGGGGGGCATCGCCGGCAGCCAGACCCTGACGCTCGCGATCCGCGGCATCGCGCTCGGCCAGCTCAGTGGCAAGAACGCTCGTCACCTGTTGCTCAAGGAGCTGGCGGTGGGCATTCTCAATGGCATCATCTGGGCGGTGGTGGTGGGCATCATCGCCGGGGTATGGTTCGACGATACCCGCCTGGCGGCGCTGATCGGGGTGGCCATCATCATCAACCTGCTGTTCGCGGCCTTCTCGGGCGCGGTGCTGCCGCTGCTGCTCAAGCGCTTCGGCATCGACCCGGCACTGGCCGGGTCGGTATTGCTGACCACCGTGACCGACGTGGTGGGCTTCTTTGCCTTCCTCGGCCTGGCGACCTTGTTCCTGGTGTGAGATCGGAAAAGCGATAGGACTTTCTGTCACGACAACCGGGCCTGTCGCGGCTGAAGCCGCTCCCACGAGCGACTATGGGAGCCGTACTCGATGCCCGTCATGCCCGACTATTCGCTGACCCGTCGGAACTCGGTCCCCTTGCACTTGGGACAAGGCGGGATACGGCTGGTCTTCTCGAAATGCAGATGTTCGCCACAAGCGGTGCATTCCAACACGCCGGGGCCGGTGATCTCGCCCGTGTGGTAGGTGGTCGCCTCACGGGCCCGCTCGGCTATCTCTTTGAGGGCCTGAGCGGTCTTGTCTGCCATGCCGCCGAGCATTTCCAGCACCCGGTCGCCGATCACTCGCGCGTCGAAGCGCAACCAATCACGGAAGTCCTGGCCGGTATCGACGAGGAAGTGCGCTGCATCCTTGATGTCGCGCTCCAGATATCCGGCAACACGATCGGCCTCTTCCCGGGTCAGCTCCCCCAGCTCCACCGCACGATCACGCGCCTGAGCCAGGGTCTCGCGCAGCCAGGGAACGGTCTTCCGCTCGCCGCGTTCGGCCGCCTCGTGCACCCGTTCGAGCATGGTCTCGTAGGCATTCACCAGCCGATCCACCGGATCGGGCCTGTTGTCTCCGGTCGTCTTCTCGTCGGTCATCGTCTCACACTCCTGAACGGATACGCCTTCTCAGCCAAAGCATAGCCCGTTGAAGGACGATTTTTGGGGTATCCTTTGGCGCCAGTCTTTTGTTCCCGACATCCCGATTTATGCAAGCGTCGTATCACCCACACGAAATCGAAGAGGCCTCCCAGCAATATTGGGAGCAGGAGCGGTCTTTCAAGGCCGCCGAGGACCCCGAGAGGGAAAAGTTCTACTGCCTGTCCATGTTTCCCTACCCCTCGGGCCGGCTGCACATGGGGCACGTGCGCAACTACACCATCGGGGATGTGATCGCGCGCTACCAACGCATGCTGGGCAAGAATGTGCTGCAGCCCATGGGCTGGGATGCCTTCGGCCTGCCCGCAGAGAACGCGGCCATCAAGAATGGCGTGCCGCCGGCGCAATGGACCCGCGAGAACATCGCCTACATGAAGGGCCAGCTGCAGCGCCTGGGCTTCGGCTACGACTGGGACCGGGAGCTCGCCACCTGCGACCCCGACTACTACCGCTGGGAACAATGGTTGTTCACCCGCCTGGTGGAAAAGGGTCTGGCCTACCGCAAGACATCCACGGTCAACTGGGACCCGGTGGATCAGACGGTGCTGGCCAATGAGCAGGTGATCGATGGCAAGGGATGGCGCTCTGGCGCACCTGTTGAAAAACGGGACATCGAACAGTGGTTTCTCAAGATCACCGACTACGCCGAGGAGCTGCTCAACGACCTGGACAGACTGGCCGACGGCTGGCCCGAGTCGGTGATCACCCAGCAGCGGAACTGGATCGGCCGCTCCGAGGGTGTGCTGGTGCGTTTCGGCATCGAGGGCTCGGACGAGGAACTGGAGATCTTCACCACCCGTCCCGACACCCTGATAGGGGTCACCTACATGGCGGTGGCCGCCGAGCATCCGCTGGCGCAGCGGGCCGCCGAGAACCACCCGGAACTGGCCGCCTTCATCGAGGAATGCCGCCGCGGAGGGGTTTCCGAGGCCGAGCTGGAGACCATGGAGAAGAAGGGCTTCCCGCTGGGGATCGATGCCATTCACCCGGTCACTGGCGAGAAGGTGCCGGTGTATGCCGCCAACTTCGTGCTCATGAGCTACGGCACCGGCGCGGTGATGGCCGTCCCCGCCCACGATCAGCGAGACTGGGAGTTCGCCGAGAAGTACGGCATCCCCAAGAAACAGGTGATCTTCTGCCCCGACGGGCAGGACTGCGGCATCGAGGAGCAGGCGTATGTGGAGAAGGGCGTGCTGGCCAACTCGGCGCCCTTCGACGGCCTGACCTCGGAGGCGGCCTTCGACGCCATCGCCAGCTGGCTGGAGCAGCACGGCAAGGGGCAGCGCCAGGTCAACTACCGGCTGCGCGACTGGGGGGTCTCCCGCCAGCGCTACTGGGGCTGCCCCATCCCGGTGATCCACAAGGCCGACGGCTCGGTGGTACCGGTCCCCGAATCCGACCTGCCGGTGCGCCTGCCCGAGGACGTGATCGTCGATGGCTCGGGCTCGCCGCTGAAGAAGATGTCCGAGTTCTACGATCTGGGTAATGGCGCCCGGCGCGAGACCGACACCTTCGACACCTTCGTCGAGTCGAGCTGGTACTACGCCCGCTACTGCTGCGCGGACAACGACCAGGCGATGCTGGACGAGCGCGCCAACTACTGGCTACCGGTGGATCAGTACATCGGCGGCATCGAGCACGCCATCCTGCACCTGCTCTACGCCCGCTTCTTCAACAAACTCATCAGGGATCAGGGACTGATCGACAACGACGAGCCCTTCGCCCGCCTGCTCACCCAGGGCATGGTGGTGGCCGAGACCTACTATCGCGAGAATCCCGATGGCTCGCGCGAGTGGTTCAACCCGGCGGACGTGGAGGTCGAGCACGACGACAAGGGCCGGACCGTGCGCGCCACCCTCAAGGCCGATGGCCAGCCGGTCATCCCGGGCGGCGTCGAAAAGATGTCCAAGTCGAAGAACAACGGCGTCGACCCGCAGGCATTGATCGACCGCTACGGTGCCGACACGGTGCGCCTCTACACCATGTTCACCGCCCCGCCGGAGCAGTCCCTGGAATGGTCGGACGAAGGGGTCGAGGGGGCGCATCGCTTCCTCAAGCGGCTGTGGAGCCAGGCGCAGCGTTTGGCGTCGGTCGAAACGGTCGGTGCCACCGACGAGACGGTGACCGAACCCCGTCGCGAGATCCACAGGCAGTTGGCCAAGGCCCTGTTCGACTACCAGCGCCACCAGTTCAACACCGTGGTCTCGGCCTGCATGAGCATGGTCAACGTGCTCAACAAGCTGGGCGACAGCCCGGCCGAGGCGGCCCTGCTGCGCGAAGGCCTGGGCATCATCCTGCGCCTGCTGGCACCCATCGCCCCTCATGTCACGCACCACCTTTGGCGTGAACTGGGTTTCGGCGAGGACGTCCTGCAGACAGCCTGGCCCGCCGTGGACGAACAGGCACTGGCCACCGATACCATCGAACTGGTGGTCCAGGTCAACGGCAAGGTGCGCGGCAAGATCCAGGTACCGGCCGATGCGGACCAGGCCACCATCGAACAAGCGGCCCAGGCCAACGAGAACGTGCAGCGCTTCCTCGAGGGCAAGACGGTGCGCAAGGTGATCGTGGTGCCCGGAAAGCTGGTCAATATCGTCGCCAACTGAGGCCATGAAAGGAACGTCCATGAGCAACATCCTGCGTCCCCTCAGCCTGCTCCTGCTCCTGGTCCTGCTGGCCGGATGCGGATTCCATCCCCGCGGCCAGATGACCCGCCTGGACGGGCTGCCCCAGCCACTGGCATTGACCGGCATCCAGCCCTATTCCGACCTGGGCCTGGTGCTGCGCGAGGAATTGCGGGCCGCGGGCGTCGCCCTCACCGACGACGCGCAGCAGGCCGCCGGCGTGCTGCAGATCAGCGATACCCGCAGCGCTTCGCGGGTGCTCAGCCTCGACAGCCGCAATCGCGCCGCCGAGTACGAGCTGACCGAATCGCTGCGCTTCTCGCTGCACCGCCCCGGCCAGGGCCCGGTGGTCCCGCCCCAGCGGGTGCGGGTGATCCGCAGCCTGTACAAACCCGCCGACCAGGTGCTCGGCCGCTCCCGCGAGGAACAGGCGCTGCGTGAGTCCATGCGCCGCGAACTGGCGCAAAAGATGATCCGACGCCTCGCCGCACAATACTGATGCGCCTGCGCGCCGAGCAACTCGAAACCCATCTGCACAAGCCGCTACTGCCGGTCTACCTGGTCAGCGGCGACGAGCCCCTGCAACTGGGCGAGGCCTGCGACACCATCCGCGGCGCGGCGCGCGCCGCCGGCCACGACAACCGCGAGGTGATGGAGGCCGGATCCGGCTTCGACTGGAACAGCCTGCTGGCGGAGGCGGCGAGCTTCTCCCTGTTCGCCGAGAAGAAGATCATCGACCTGCGCATCCCCAACGGCAAGCCAGGACGCGAGGGCGGCAAGGTTCTCGTCGACTACTGCGAGAATCCGCCGCCGGACACCCTGCTGCTGCTCACCCTGCCCAAGCTGGAGCGCGCCCAGCAGTCGGCAAAATGGTTCAAGGCCATCGACCAGCTGGGCGCCGTGATCCAGGTGTGGCCAGTCGAGCCCCGCCAGCTCCCGCAATGGCTGGAACGGCGCATGCGCCAGGCCGGCCTGCAGCCGACCCGCGAGGCGGTCCAGCTGCTGGCCGACCGGGTGGAGGGCAACCTGCTCGCGGCCCGCCAGGAGATCGAAAAGCTGCGATTGCTGCACGGCGACGGGCCCCTGGATGCCAACCAGCTGCGCTCGGCGGTGGCGGACAGCGCCCGTTACGACGTCTTCGAGCTGGTCGACTCCGGTTTGCGGGGCGAGACAGCACGCGGCCTGCACATCCTCGAAGGCCTGCGTGGCGAGGGCACAGCCGCCCCGGTCGTGCTGTGGGCGCTGCACCGCGAGATTGCCCAACTCGCCAGCATTGCGGTGGAGACTGCCCGCGGCCTGCCCCTCGATCAGGCGATGCAGCAGGCCAAGGTATGGGACAAACGCAAACCGTTGCTGCGCCAGGCCCTCTCGCGTCTGCGCCCCGCCCCTCTGCTCAAACTGCTGGGCGCGTGCCAGCAGGCCGACGCTGCTGCCAAGGGTGCCGATCCGCGCGACCCCTGGCTGCTGCTGGAGCAGATCGTGGTCCGCCTCGCAGGCGCACCGGCTGCCGCAGCCTGAAGTCCAGCCCCGCTTTGCGCTAGAATCGCGGCCCTCCCCTGCCGGAAAGAAACCCATGAACCAGGCACAGATCAGCAATATCGACGATTATATGAATGATCTCGGCCGCCGCGCCCGCGACGCCTCGCGGCGCCTGACCGCCGCCACTACCGCTGAGAAAGATAAGGCCCTGCAGGCGATCGCGGATGATCTCGACGCCCGCCGCGACGAATTGATGGCGGAGAACCGCAAGGACCTGGAGGCCGGCAAGGCCAAGGGCCTGGACGCCGCCCTGCTCGACCGACTGGAGCTGACCTCCGCCCGCATCGACACCATGATCGAGGGACTACGGCAGATCGCCACGCTGCCCGACCCCATCGGCGAGATCTTCGACATGAGATACCGCCCCTCCGGCATACAGGTGGGCCGCATGCGGGTGCCGCTGGGGGTGGTGGGCATAATCTACGAGTCCCGCCCCAACGTGACCGCCGATGCCGCCGCCCTGTGCCTGAAATCGGGCAACGCCACGGTGCTGCGTGGCGGCTCCGAGGCGTTCCACTCCAACCAGGCGATCGCTGCCAGCATTGGCCGGGGATTGGAGTCTGCCGGCCTGCCCGCCGATGCGGTACAGGTACTGGCCACCACCGACCGCGCCGCAGTGGGCTTCATGATCACCCTGCCCGAATATATCGACGTGATCATCCCTCGCGGCGGCAAGGGTCTGATCGAGCGTATCGCCAACGAGGCCCGGGTGCCGGTGATCAAACACCTGGACGGCATCTGCCATGTCTACATTGACGACGAGGCGGATCCGCAAAAGGCCTTCGACGTGGCCCTGAATTCCAAGACCCAGCGCTATGGCACCTGTAACACCATGGAGACCCTGCTGGTGAACGCCACCGTGGCCGAGGACATTCTGCCGATGCTGGCCGATGCCTATGCCGACAAGGGCGTGGAGCTACGCGGCTGCCCCGCCACCTGCGAGATCCTGGGCGATCGCTGCAATGCCGCCACCGACGTCGACTGGGACACGGAGTACCTGGCCCCCATCCTGTCGATCCGGACGGTCGCCGATCTGGCCCAGGCCATCGATCACATCAACGCCCACAGCTCGCAACACACTGACAGCATCGTCACCGAGAACATCACCAAGGCACGGCGTTTTCTCAACGAGGTCGATTCCAGCTCGGTGATGGTCAATACATCGACCCGCTTTGCCGACGGCTTCGAGTACGGCCTGGGTGCCGAGATCGGCATCTCCACCGACAAATTCCACGCCCGCGGACCGGTGGGCCTGGAGGGACTGACCTCGGTGAAGTGGGTCGTGCTGGG
>JANTHJ010000003.1 GCA_024762475.1 Chromatiales bacterium
GGCTATGTCACCGATCTGGCGCGCCACTGGCTGGAGGCGATGGACCATCAGGCCCTTGGCGAGGTGGGAATCTACGCCTGTGGCCCTCACCCGATGCTCGAGGCGGTGGTGGCGCTGGCGCGCGAGTTCGGCCGGCCGGTCCAGGTCTCGCTGGAGGAGTTCATGGCCTGCGGGGTGGGGGGCTGTGCCGGCTGCGTGGTGGAGGTCGACACGGAAACGGGGCCGGCCATGCAGCGGGTGTGCGTGGACGGCCCCGTGTTCGACGGCTACCGGGTTTTCGACTGAACCCTGCCTATTCGGGCACCAGCTTCATCGCGTTCTGATCGCGCGCCCGTGCGCCGGGCCGGTGATCCCCCAGCTTCAGCATCAGCCGCACCTCGTTCGCCGAGTCGGCATGGTGCAGGGCGTCCTTCTCACTGATCTCGCCGCGCACGCAGGCCTCGTACAGCGCCTGGTCGAAGGTGATCATGCCGTGCTCGCGGGAGCGCTTCATCAAGTCCTTCAGCTTGGAGATCTCGCCCTTGGCGATCAGGTCCGAGGCCAGGGGGGTGTTCAATAGAATCTCGACGATTGCGCGTCGACCGTTCCCATCCGGGCGTGCCACCAGCTGCTGGGCGACGATGCCGCGCAGGTTCAGCGACAGGTCCATCAGCACCTGCTCGTGCTGATCGTCCGGGAAGAAATGGATGATCCGCTCCAGGGCCTGGTTGGCGTTGTTGGCGTGCAGGGTGGTAAGCACCAGGTGCCCGGTCTCGGCGAAGGTGATCGCATGCTGCATCGCCTCGCGGGTACGGATCTCGCCGATAAGAATCACGTCCGGCGCCTGGCGCAGGGTATTCTTCAGGGCGACCTCGTAAGACTCGGTATCAACGCCCACCTCACGCTGGGTGACGATGCAGCCACCGTGCTGGTGCAGGAACTCGATCGGGTCCTCGATGGAGATGATGTGTCCGGAACTGTTCTGGTTGCGGTGTCCCACCATCGCCGCCAGCGAGGTGGACTTACCGGTACCGGTGGCGCCCACGAACACGATCAGCCCGCGCTTCATCAACGCCAGATCCTTGAGCACCTGCGGCAGCCCCAGTTCCTCGAACACCGGTATGCGGGTCTCGATACGCCGCAGCACCATGCCCACATTGTCCCGCTGGACGAAGGCGGAAACCCGGAAGCGGCCGATACCTTTGGCATCGAAGGCGAAGTTGCACTCCTTGGTGTGCAGGAACTCCTCGCGCTGCTCGGGGCTCATCAGGGCGTAGGTGAGCTCGCGGCTCTGTTGCTCGCCGAGACGGGTCTTGGACACCGGGGTGACCCGGCCGTTGATCTTCACACAGGGCGGCATCCCGGCCGTGATAAACAGGTCGGACGCCTTCTTATCCACCATCAGCTGGATGATGTCGTTGAAATCCATGGCCATCGCTTTATCCCTCCTTCCCCGCACATTCTGGATATCCCGCCGCGGGCTGCCGGCGCCTTGTCACGAATCTGTGAACCCCGTCACATTTCATCTTCAATCGAAGAGATCGCGGTTCATTGCCCGCGCGCGCGCATCCTGGCGCGATACCTGGCCCTTCTTCACCATGTCCTGCAGGCACTGGTCCAGGGTCTGCATGCCGTGGGCCTGACCGGTCTGAATGGCCGAGTACATCTGCGCCACCTTGTCCTCGCGGATCAGGTTGCGGATGGCGGGGGTGCCCACCATGATCTCATGGGCGGCGACCCGTCCCCCGCCGACCCGCTTGAGAAGGGTCTGGGAGATGACCGCGCGCAACGATTCGGAGAGCATGGAGCGCACCATCGCCTTCTCGCCGGCCGGGAACACATCGACGATACGGTCGATGGTTTTGGCCGCGGAGCTTGTGTGCAGGGTGCCAAACACCAGGTGACCGGTCTCGGCGGCGGTGAGCGCCAGGCGGATGGTCTCCAGGTCGCGCAACTCGCCCACCAGGATGATGTCGGGGTCCTCCCGCAGTGCCGACCGCAGGGCCTCGGCGAATCCAAGGGTGTCGCGATGCACCTCGCGCTGGTTGATCAGGCACTTCTTGGACTGGTGCACGAATTCGATCGGATCCTCGATGGTGAGGATGTGCCCGTATTCGGTGTCGTTCTTGTAGTCCATCATGGCCGCCAGGGTGGTGGACTTACCCGAGCCGGTCGGACCGGTGACCAGCACCAGGCCGCGCGGATTGTCGCAGACGCTCTTGAATACCGCCGGCGCATCCAGCTCATCGAGGGTGAGCACCTTGGATGGAATGGTCCGGAATACCGCCGCTGAGCCACGGTCCTGGTTGAAGGCATTGACCCGGAAGCGCGCCAGTCCCGGAATCTCGAACGAGAAGTCGACCTCCAGAAACTCCTCGTAGTCCTTGCGCTGCTTGTCGTTCATGATGTCGTAGACCAGCGCATGGACGGTCTTGTGGTCGAGCACCGGCACGTTGATCCGGCGGATGTCCCCGTCCACCCGGATCATCGGCGGGAGGCCCGCGGATAGGTGCAGGTCGGAGGCATTGTGCTTGACGCTGAAGGCGAGCAGTTCGGCGATGTCCATCAAAAATCCTCTGCTTGTCGTTGACTGCTGGTAACGTTCCCTGGAATCCGGCTTGTTATCGGCGCCTCTTCCTGATACTTAAGGAAGCTCTGATCAATTCGTAACACGCCATCTTGCGGCGCAAAATCGCCCGTTTCTGCGTTGCGGATCTTCGCAATAGGCCAGCTATTACGTGCGATCCGCGCCTTGATTTGGGCGATTTTTCACCACAATCTACTCGCGCCAGAATTGATCAGAACTGCCTTAACCCAATATCGCGGTCAGGCCTTGAAGCCGGCAGCAGCGACCGGATTCCTTCCCAGTAAGCGGATTCCCAAATGCCTAATATCGCACAAGCGCTGGAAAAAGTTCACGAACGCATTGCCGCGGCGGCACAGGCAGCCGGGCGAGACCCGGATGAAATCCGGCTGCTGGCAGTAAGCAAGACCAAACCACCGGAGATGATTCGCGAGGCCTGGGAGGCCGGTCAGCGCGCCTTTGGCGAGAACTATGTCAAGGAGGCGCTCTCCAAGATGGACGCGCTGGACGATTTGGTCATCGAGTGGCACTACATCGGCCGCATCCAGGGCAACAAAACCCGCGATATCGCTCGCCACTTCGCCTGGGTGCATGGATTGGACAAGCTCAAGCATGCCCGCCAGCTGAGCGAATATCGAGGCGAGAGCCGGCCACCGCTCAACTGCTGCATCCAGGTGAACCTCAGCGGCGAGCACAGCAAGGGCGGCATCGAGGCCGACATCCTGCCAGAGCTGGCCCAGGCCGTCAGTCGTCTCCCGCGCCTGGAGCTGCGCGGACTGATGACCCTGCCCGACCCGTCCGGGAGTCGAGAAGAGCAGGCTGAGGTCTTCGAGCAACTGGCCGAGCTGTTCGGACAACTGCGCAAACAGGGCCTGCCCCTGGACACCCTGTCGATGGGCATGAGCGGCGATCTGGAACTGGCGATTGCCGCCGGCTCGACCATGGTGCGAATCGGTACCGATATCTTCGGACCACGCAACTGAACCCGAAGATCGCTAGAATCGGGCTACGAAGCACCCACAGATTTCCACGAGTCATCCACATGAGCAATCCTTCCATCGCCTTCATCGGTGCCGGCAACATGGCCGCAGCCCTGATCAGCGGCCTGATCGCCGACGGCACGCCGCCCGCGCTATTGCTCGCCTCCGATCCCGATGAGACCCGACTGCAGCAACTGGCGAGCACCGCAGAAATCCGCACCCTGCAGGACAACGACGCCGCGGTCCGCGAGGCAGACGTGGTCGTACTCGCGGTCAAGCCGCAGATTCTGCAACGGGTTGCCAGGGGGATTGTGGGGGCGGTCCAGGACCGCCGCCCGCTGGTTATCTCCATCGCCGCAGGCGTGCGCAGTGACACCCTGGAGCGCTGGCTTGGGGGTGGTGTGGCGCTGGTCCGCAGCATGCCCAACACCCCGGCAATGCTGCAGGCCGGCGCCACCGCCCTGTACGCCACCAGCGAGGTCAGCGAGGCACAGCGCGAGCAGGCGGAATCGGTACTGCGTGCGGTCGGCCTGGTGCAATGGATCGAGGACGAGGCCCTGATGGATGCGGTAACGGCCCTCTCGGGCAGCGGGCCGGCGTATTTCTTCCTGTTCATGGAGGCCATGGAGCGGGCCGGCGAGGGGCTGGGCCTTCCCGCCGAGACCGCACGCCTGCTGACCCTGCAAACCGCACTCGGGGCGGCGCGCATGGCTATCGAGGCCGGCGAGGATCCCGCGGAGCTGCGCCGCAGGGTCACCTCTCCCGGGGGGACCACTGAGCAGGCCATTACCTCGTTCGAGAAGGACGATCTGGCCGGCCTGGTGGCACGGGCCCTGACGGCCGCCCGCGATCGCTCGATCGAGCTGTCACGACTTTTAGACACCGAGGAAGACTGAACCATGGGCGACGGCTACCTTTCCAACCCGCTTATCTTCCTGGTGCAGGTGATCTTCGGACTCTATGCCCTGGTGGTGATGCTGCGCTTCCTGCTGCAGGCGGTACGCGCAGACTTCTACAACCCGCTCTCACAGTTCATCGTCAAGGCCACCAGCCCCTTGCTCAATCCGCTACGCCGCGTGATTCCACCGATCCGCAACAAGGACACCGCCTCGCTGGTACTCGCGTGGCTGGTATTGGCAGTGGAGATGCTGCTGGTGTTTCTCATTGCCGGCCAGGGATTCCAGCCGCTGGCCGCCCTGCTGCTGGCGATTCCCGAACTGGTCGGACTGACGCTTAACATCTTCCTCTACGGCATCCTGATCATCGTGATCATCAGCTGGATCAATCCGGGGGGCTACAACCCGGCGATCGGACTGCTGCAGAGCCTGACCGAGCCACTGCTGCGGCCGGCGCGGGCGCTAATCCCGCCCATGGGAGGGCTGGATCTCTCACCGATGGTGGTGATGATCGGCCTGGTACTGCTAAAGATGTTGCTGATCCCGCCGCTGAAGGGATTGGTGGCCAGCCTGCTCTGAACCGATGGACTGGTACCGCTGGGACGGTGAGGACCTGCTGCTGTGGGTGCGCGTGCAGCCGCGTGCCAGTCGTGACGGCTTCGCCGAGGTGATGGACGATGCGATCAAGGTTCGCATAACCGCCCCGCCGGTGGAGGGCAAGGCCAATGCCTATCTGGGCGCCTGGCTGGCCCGCCAGTTCCGGGTGGCGAAATCGGCGGTGCGCATCGAATCGGGTCAGACATCGCGCCGAAAACGGGTGCGAATCTGTGACCCGGTTCAGATACCGTCCGCACTGAGCGACAGGATGGCGGTATAAAAACAGGCAGTTAGCGCCTAGAATTGGAAAAATAGCCGGAATTTGGCCGCCCTGCGCGGCCTTTCCACAGGTTTTTGGTAGGGAGACCGGGCCCAGCCCGACATAGCGAGAGGACGCGACATGGCAGTTTCGCCGATGGAACAGCAGCTGGCTGGCTTTTCACGCTGGAAGCAGCGTCAGCGTAAGATCCTGGACCAGCTGGAGCCCTGGCTACAGCAACAGAATCTCTACAGCTCGGAGATTCACCATGCCATCGGCCGTGCCCGCACCGCGCTGCGCGACGACAATGTCACGGTTGCGATCACCGGCGAGTTCTCGCGCGGCAAGACCGAACTGATCAACGCCCTGTTCTTCGGCAACCTGGGCCACCGCCTTCTGCCCACCGATGCGGGCCGCACCACCATGTGCCCCACCGAGATCCTGCAGGATCCCGAATGCGAACCCTGCCTGCGCCTGCTGCCCATCGAGACCCGCGGCCAGGACGTCAGCCTGTTCCATTTGCGCCAGAAACCCGAGATATGGACCACAGTACCACTTTCACTCGATGATCCGACGGCACTCGCAGAGGAGTTGCGCAACCTGACCGCAACCCGCATCGCCAGCAAGGAAGAGGCCATCGAATTGGGGCTGTACGAGAGCGCGGACAACAATCCCAGCCCCGCGGGTGACGAAACCGTGGTGATTCCCCGCTGGCGCCTGGCGCAGCTGAACATCCGCCACCCCTTGCTCGCCAAGGGATTGCGGGTGATCGACACCCCGGGATTGAACGCAGTGGGCAATGAGCCGGAACTGACCTACGAGATCCTGCCCAATGCGCAGGCGGTCCTGTTCGTGCTCTCCGCAGACACTGGCGTGACGCGCTCGGATCTGGATATCTGGCAACAGTTCGTCGCACCGAACGGCAAGCTGCGCAAGGGCCTGATGGTGGTGCTGAACAAGATCGACACCCTGTGGGACGACCTGCGGCCACACGAACAGATCGAGCAACAGATCCGGCAGCAGCGTGCCGATGTCGCCAATATGCTGGATGTAACCCAGGACCAGACCTTCGCGGTGTCGGCGCAGAAGGCCCTGCTTGCCCGGGTTCGCAGCGACATCGAGCTGGAACAGCGCAGTGGCATCGCGGGGCTCGAGGACTACCTGTCAAATGCGGTGGTGGAGAACCGGCGCGACCTGATCATGACCGATTTCACCGGCGACGTGCAGCATGCCATCGAGTCGCTGGAGAACATCATCGAAGCGCGCCACAAGCGCACCCAGAAGCAGATCCACAGCCTGCATGAGGTGGGCAATCGCAGCGATGCCTCGGTGGCCCACATGCTGCGCGAGACCGAACGCGACAAGAAGCGCTACCAGGCGAGCGTCGAGGCCTACCGGGAGAGCCGCAAGCAGTTCCTCAGGCATGGCCAGACTCTGGTCGAGGCACTCGACCTGCAGACCTTGGAGAAGGTCATCGACGAGGCCCGCCAGGAGATGTCCAAGGCCTGGACCACGCCCGGCCTGAAAGAGGCAATGCGCATCCTGTTCGACGACATCAATACCCGCATGGAGACGGTGAGCGAGCAGACCCAGGCGATGCGCCAGCTGATCCGTACTATCTACCGCCGCTTCCAGACCGACCACGACTTCCCCACCATGCAGCCAGCGATGTTCTCCATCGTCAAGCACCAGGTGGAGCTGGGCATGCTGCACCAGGAGGCCGAGGTCTTCCGCAAGAGTCCCCGCACCGCCATGACCGAGCAGCACTTCGTGGTGAAACGCTACTTCCGCACCATCGTCGATCGCGCCCGTCACATCTTCCGCGAGGCGCATCGTGAGGCACGCGAATGGCTCGACCACGCCCTTGATCCGCTGACCCTCGAGGTCAAGGAATACCGTGGAGCGATCTCGCAGCAGATCCGCGACCTCAAGCACGCCAGCCAGTCGCGCAAGACCATCCAGCAGCGCATTGCCCTGATGGAACGTGACGCACGTCGGTTGCAGATCCAGCTCAGCTCCCTGCAGAACGTGCGCCAGGCCCTGAGCAACCCCATCATCCCCAACGCCCAGGGCAAGGTACGCCCGACCGTAGTGGACGGCAGCAACGACACCCGCTCCGCGGTCTGATCCGAAACGAAGGGTCTCTTCGGCCGGTCTGATTGGTCAGGGCACAAGGCCCCGACTACAATCCAAAACAAAAGACCATCGAGGTGTACCATGAAAAGACTGCTGATCCTGCCGTTCGTTCTGTTCCTGGCCGGCGGTGCCGCCGTGGCGGAGAACCTCACCCGGCTGGGCGACTACACCATCCATCACAACGCCCTGACCACCGATGCGCTGGCGCCCGAGGTGGCACGGGCCTACGGTATCCAGCGCAGTCGCAGCCGGGGCATGGTCAACATCTCGATCATCCGCGAGCAGCCGGGCACCACCGGCAAATCGGTACACGCGCGCATCGGGCTCAAGACCAGGGACCTGACCGGGCAACCGCGCGAAATCTCGCCGCGCGAGATCAAGGAGGGTGATGCCATCTACTACATCGCCGATTTTCCGGTCGCGCACCGGGAGCACCTGATCTTCGACATCGAGGCCGTCCCCGAGGGAGAGACACGCCCCCTGAAGGCACGCTTCGAACAGGAGTTCTTCACCCGCTGAGCAGACCCCAGAACTGGTAAAGGCCGAACAGGATTACCAGGGCGCCGGCCGCTTGGCGTACGCCGGGTCGGCGCACGAACCGCTGCAGCTGGGCCGCAGCGGCGCCCATCGCCAGCAGGTTGGGCAGGGTACCGAGGCCGAAGGCCAGCATCAGCAGCGCCCCCTGTGCCGCCCCACCCGCTGACACCGACCAGATCAGGACGCTGTAAACCAGGCCACAGGGCAGCCAGCCCCAGAGCGCACCCAGCAGCAGCGCCTGCCAGGACCGACGTACCGGCAGGAAGCGCCTGCCCAGCGGCTCGATCCGCCGCCACAGCAGGCCACCGGCGCGTTCCACCCGCGCCAGCAGCTGCCACCAGCCCCCGAGATACAGGCCCAGCAGGATCATGAAGACCGCCGCCACCCCCAACAACACCTCCTGGGCGTGCCGTACCGGCAGGAGGCCGGAGAAGAACAGCCCCAGGCCCCCGGCGATGGCGCCTGCGAGGGTATAGCTGGAGATTCGTCCGAGATTGTAGGCCAGCAGGATGCCCCAGCGTCGCCGCGGCTCGCCCGGCAGGCCAAGGGAGATGGCCCCGACGATACCGCCGCACATCCCGACGCAATGCACCCCACCGAGCAAGCCCACCACCAGGGCGCCGACCGGTCCCACCTCAATCACGGGCCGGCACCTCCACCTCGGTATAGCGCCAGGCCGCGGCCACCAGGACCAGCACCGGCACCCCCATCAGGGTGGTCAGGACGAAGAACTCGGGATAGCCCAGCCAATCCACCAGCACCCCGGAGAAGCCCCCGAGAAACTTCGGCAGCAACAGCATCACCGAGCTGAACAGGGCGTACTGGGTGGCCGAATAGGAGATATTGACGAGCCCCGACAAATAGGCGACGAAGGCCGCCACCGCAACCCCGCCGCTGAGGTTGTCCATACCCACCACCATCACCAGGCCCCAGAAGTCGTTACCCTGGCCCGCCAGCCACGCGAACAGCAGGTTGGTGGCCGAGGCCAGCAGCGCACCGACGAACAGCACCGGCATCACCCCGTAGCGGTATACCGCCATGCCGCCGAGGAAGCCGCCGGCAATGGTCAAATAGATCCCCAGTCCCTTCGAGACCAGGGCGATCTCGTCCTTGGCGAAGCCCATGTCCCGGTAGAACACATTGGCGATCGCACCGAGCACGATGTCCGAGATGCGATAGCTGGCGATCAGCCCCAGCACCAACAGCGCCAACCAGCCGTGCCGGCGAAAGAAGTCCGCGAAGGGTGCCCAGACCGCGTCCAAAAACCAATGCCGCAGGCGATGCCAGCGACTGCCCCGGTGCAGGCCCGGATCCCTCGATACGGGGTCGTCGACCGGCGGCTCGGGTGAGAACAGGGTGGTGAGAATACCCACCGACATCAGGGCGGCCATGACCAGGTAGGTCGCCAGCCAGGGCGACTGCTGGTAGGTCGCCTCGTCCGGATCGAAGATCGCCGCGATCCACAGGGCCCCGGCTGAAGCGACGAACATGGCGATGCGATAACCGGTGGTATAGAAGGCTGCCATGATGCCCTGCAGACGCTTCTCCGCGCTCTCGATGCGGTAGGCATCCACCGCCACGTCCTGGGTGGCCGAGGCGAAGGCCACCAGCAGGGCCAGCCACACAACGGAGGAGAGATGCCCCGCCGGATCACTCAGCGCCATACCCACCAGTCCGCCCGCGATGGCCGCCTGGGTGACCAATAGCCAGGCGCGGCGCCGCCCCAGTCGTCGGGTCAGCAGCGGAATCGGCAGCCGGTCGACCAGGGGCGACCAGAACACCTTGAAGGCATAGGCCAGGGCCACCCAGCTGACGAAGCCGATGGTCGAGCGGTCCACACCCGCTTCGCGCAGCCAGAACGAGAGTGTGCCGAACACCAGCAACAGCGGCAACCCGGAGGAAAAGCCCAGTAGGCCGATTCGCAGTACCCGCCAATCGCGCAGGTGCGCCAGGGTATCCCGCCAGTCGCGCCGGGCCGCCGCTTCAGTCAAGGTCGTAATCCATGGTCAGGGGTGCATGGTCGGAGAACCATTTGCGCTTGTAGATGCTCGCGTCGACTGCCCGATCCGCAATGGCCGGGGTCGTCACCTGATAGTCGATACGCCAGCCCACGTTCTTCTCGCGGGCCCGTCCCCGGTTCGACCACCAGGTATATTGGTCGGTTTCCTGGTTGACGCGGCGGAAGGCATCGACGAAACCACCTTCCTCGCCGAACAGCCGGTCCATCCAGGCACGTTCCTCGGGCAGGAAACCGGAGTTCTTCTGGTTGCCCCGCCAGTTCTTCAGGTCCTCCTTCCTGTGCGCAATATTCAGATCGCCGCAGATGATCATCTCCTGGCCGGCCTCGCGGCGCTCGATCAGATAGGGCAACAGGCGGTCGAGCACCCTGAATTTGACCTGCTGGCGCTCCTCGCCCGAAGAGCCTGACGGCAGATAGAGCGAGACGACATGCAGGTTACCGTAGCGCGCCTCGATCCAACGACCCTCGCGGTCGAATTCGGGCCAGTCGACGCCCTCGACCACCTCGTCCGGTTCGCGTCGGCAATAGATACCCACTCCGCTATAGCCCTTGCGCTCGGCCGGGTGGTAATAGCACCGGAAACTCGGTGGCCAAAATACATTGTCCGCCAGCTGATCCACCTGGGCCTTGAGCTCCTGCAGACACACCACGTCGGCTTTCTGCCGACGGAGCCAATGGAAGAAGCCCTTGCGGGCGGCGGAGCGGATGCCGTTCAGATTGCAGGTGATGACACGCATCCGGCCGATTATACTCGCACCCTTCAGTCCGTCTGTCGGACTCAAGAGCGACCTATCCGACCAGGCACGAAACGCGCTTCCGGCGGTAGGCCGGAATTCACGCGGACATCATTTATCACTTCCAATCTGGCGCCGTCACGAGGTACGTCATGCAGGATTATCACGGTGAATTTCTGGACTTTGCCCTGGAGACCGGGGTGCTCCGTTTCGGCGAATTCACCCTCAAGTCGGGACGCATCAGCCCCTATTTCTTCAACGCCGGTCTGTTCAATACCGGCTCGGCGCTGGCCCGACTGGGGCGCTTCTATGCCCAGACCATCATCGATTCCGGCATCGCGTTCGATCTGCTGTTCGGCCCCGCCTACAAGGGCATCCCGCTGGCCGCAGTGACCGCGGCGGCGCTATACGACCAGCACGGCAGGGACGTCCCCTATGCCTTCAATCGCAAGGAGGCCAAGGCACACGGCGAGGGCGGCAGTATCGTGGGCCACCCGCTGCAGGGGCGGGTGCTGATCATCGACGACGTGATCACCGCCGGCACCGCGATCCGCGAGTCGATGCAAATCATCCAGGCCGAAGGCGCGACGCCGGCCGGGGTGGTGATCGCACTCGATCGCCAGGAACGGGGCCAGGGTGAGCGCTCGGCAATCCAGGAGGTCGAGACGGATTACGGCATACCGGTCGCCGCTATCGCACGGCTGGAGGACCTGATCGGCTACCTCGAGGGCAAAGAGGACCAAGGCGACCTGGCGCGGCTGCGGACCTATCGCGAGCAGTACGGGATCTGAGCCAGGCGGGATCAGCCGATGATCAGCTTGGCCCCAACGGCCAGGGTCACGATCTCGAAGGCCCGCTTGATCCAGCGATTCCCCTGGCGAATGGCAAGGTGGGCGCCAAGATAGCCGCCCAGCAGCGAGCCCGCCAGCAGGGCGGGCAGCCAGTCCCAACGGATCTCGCCCAGCAGGCCCAGCGTGAGGGCGCCGGTGCCGTTCCAGAACATGCCGACCAGGATCAGGGTATAGGCCACCGCGCTCTTGTAGTCGGCGCCGAACCAGCGCACCAGCCAGAGGGTGACGAAGAGCCCGGTGCCCGAAGTCAGGCTGCCGTTGAGCACCCCGATCAGGAACAGCACCAGACCCCCGAGCCACAGCCCCGCCCCCTGCTGGTGCCGCAGTCGCATCACCTGCCCCAACGCCTTGCGCCTGAAGGAGTAGAGCCCCAGGCCGAGGGTCAGGAACCCGAGGGCGATCTCGGCGGTCCGACCTGGTATCTGCAGGATGAAAGAGGCCCCCAGAACCACCCCTGGCAGACCGCAGGCCAGGATGAACAGCACGAAACGCCGCTGCAGGGCCCCTTCACGCAGGTGCCGCAGGGTAGCCCCCACCCCCAGAGCCACCGAGGCCACCTTGTGGGTTGCCAGTGCCACGCCGAAGGGGAGCCCGAGAAAGATCAGGATGGGCAGCTGCAGCAACCCCGCGCCACCGCCGGCAAAGGCCGAGAAGGTGTTGGCCACCAGCGAGGCGGCGAAAAGGATGAACTGATCCACAGGGCGCTCAAGTGGAAGGAGATTCGGCCGATTATAATCGGTAGCCTGTCCCAACCTTATTCATGACGAGCCTTCGGCGATGCGCAAGACCCTTTTCCCAGTGACGACCCTCATATTGCTGGCCTGCCTGGCGCACCCAGCGGTGTGGGCCGGCAAGATCGTGAAATGGGTCGACGACCAGGGCGTGACCCATTACGGGACCACCATACCCCCGGAATACGCCCAAAAGGGACACGAAGAGCTCAACGAGCGCGGCATCAAGATCAAACACGTGGATCGTGCGCCCACACCGGAGGAAATCGCCCGCAAGCAGGAACTCGAGGCGCTGCGCCGGGAACAGGAACGCATCGTGGCCGAGCAGCGCGCCCGGGACCAGGTGCTGCTGAACATGTTCCGCAACGAAGACGACCTCATCATGGTGCGCGACGGCAAGCTGGCCCAGATCGACGGCCAGGTCCGCATCAAGAAGGCCCGCGTCGAGCAACTCAAGCAGCGCCTGAGCAAATGGCAGGCCGCCGCGGCCGCGCGCGAACGCAGGGGCAAGAAACCGACCCCCAAACAGCTCGAGAATCTCGCGAACATTCAGTCCCAGCTGGAGAACACCTACGCCGGGATCGTGGAGAAGAAGGCGGACAAGAAGCGCATCGCGGCCAAGTATGCCTACGAGCTGGAGCGCTTCCGCCAGCTCAAGCGGGGCTTCCGCGCCAGCAGCACAGAAGACATCTCCGAGGCTCCGAAACAACAGAAGGTCATCGAGGTGGATGGGGCCTTCATCTGCCGGGAGGGCGCCGAGTGTGACCGGCTCTGGCCGCTGGCCAAGGAGTGGGCCAAGAACCATGCCACCACGCCGGTGGAGGTGATCGGTGAGCGCATTCTGGTGACCAAGCCGGCCAAGAAGCCACAGGACATCAGCCTGACCGTCTCGCGCCTCGCCAAAGACGGCGTGGAGCGGCTGTTCCTGGATATCAGCTGCCAGCCCAGCGTCACCGGCCGCGACTTCTGCAACACCGAACCGGTGGTGGCGCTACGCCGGCAGTTCGTCGAGGCAATGCGCAGCCAGGCGGCCAGGTCAATCGGTAAACAGGGCCCGACGCAAGGCACCCCAGTCGCTGTCCCAGCTGCTCAGAACGGAGCGGGAGAATCGTGATCGCTCGAACTGATGGAGGCGGCCCTCGACGAAGGCGGTGAGCAGACTGGCCGCCGCCTCCGGCTCCAGACGCAGTACCACATCCTGGCGCAGGCCCGCCTCGCGCAGCACCTGGCGCAGCTGGGCCTCGATACGCTCGAAGAACTGCTGCACCCGTTCCAGCAGGCGTTCACGCTCTCCTACCAGGGCATCCCCCAGCAACACCCGTGCGATGCCCGGATTACGATCGGCAAAACCCAGCAGCAGATAGAGCACCTGGGCACAGCGCGCCTCGGTGTCCTTTTCCTTCTCCAGGATCTGGTTGATGCGGGAGAACACTGACTCCTCGGCAAAGGCGATCAGCCCCTCGAACATGCGGGCCTTGCTGGCGAAGTGGCGATAGAGGGCGGCCTCCGAAACGCCGACCGCGCGTGCCAGACCTGCAGTGGTGATACGGTCACCGGGATTGCTCTCCAGCTCGCGGGCCAGGGTCTCCAGGATCAGTTGTTTACGGGAGGGACGGGGCATGTCACTGGATCAGGGTGCCGACACCCTCGTCGGTAAACAACTCCACCAATACCGCATGTGGCACCCGGCCATCAATGATATGGGCCGTCTTGACGCCGGACTTCACCGCGTCCAGGGCGCAGCGAATCTTCGGCAGCATGCCCCCATGGATGGTGCCATCGGAGATCAGGCGATCCACATCCGCGGTGCTCAGACCTGTGAGCAGCTGTCCCTCGGCATCCAGCAGTCCAGGGGTGTTGGTCAGCAGAATCAGCTTTTCCGCCTCCAGCACCTCGGCCATCTTGCCGGCCACCAGGTCCGCGTTGATATTGTATGAGTAACCATCGCCACCAACACCGATGGGTGCCACCACGGGAATGAAGTCGCCGTGAACGAGCATGTCCACCACCGAGGCATCGATGCTCTCAACCTCCCCCACGTGGCCTATATCGATAATCTCTGGAGGGCGGTCGGCGGTCTCGGGGGTCGTCATGCGCAGCTTGCGCGCGCGGATGAGATCCCCGTCCTTGCCGGTCAGGCCCACTGCCTGGCCGCCATGGCGATTGATCAGATTGACGATTTCCTTGTTCACCAGGCCCCCGAGCACCATCTCGACCACGTCCATGGTCTCGGCGTCGGTGACCCGCATGCCCTGCACGAATTCGCTCTGCTTGCCCAGCCGCTCCAGCAACCGGCCGATCTGCGGCCCACCACCGTGCACCACCACCGGGTTGATGCCCACCGTCTTCATCAGCACCACGTCGCGCGCGAACCCTGCCTTCAGCCGCTCGTCGGTCATGGCGTTGCCACCGTACTTGATCACCACCGTGCGCCCGGCGAAACGCTGGATATAGGGCAAGGCCTCCGAGAGGACGTGGGCGACATCGGCGGCCGCCTTGGCGTTCAGACCCATGGAAAAACTCTCCAACTTCTCGAAATTCAGCGGGGTACCGGATCAGAAGGGCGGGGTAACGTCGGGCAGGGCCTTCTGCAACAGCTCGCGGAAGCGTGCCTCGATCTCCTCCAGCGCCATCTCGTCGTCCGCCTCGAAGCGGAATACCAGCGAGGGTGTGGTGTTCGAAGGACGCACCAGCCCCCAGGAATCCCCGAATTCGATGCGCAGCCCGTCCAGATCCACCACCCGCGCATCCGGGAAATTCGCGACCGCCATGATCGCCTGCATCGCCTGCTGGGGTTGACCCTCTTCCATCATCAGCTGGAGCTCGGGGGTGGCCGGGCTGACCGGGAGTTCTTCCAGTTGTTCATGGAAGGGACGAGCATCGTCGGTCACCACCTCGAGCAGCCGGGCCGCCACATAAATCGCATCGTCACTGCCAAACCAACGCTCTTTGATATAGATGTGACCGGAGTATTCCCCGCCTACCAGCGCGCCGGTCTCGAGCATCTTCTCCTTCATCCGGGTGTGCCCGGCGCGCCACATGATCGGACGCCCCCCCTGCGAGAGGATGAACCCCGCCAGATGGCGCGAGGACTTCACGTCGAAGACCACATCGCTGCCCGGGTGGCGCCGCAGGATATCCGCCGCCAGCAGCATCAGCAGGTGTTCCGGTCGCGCCGGTTGCCCCTGATCGTCCACCACCCCGATGCGATCGCCGTCCCCATCGAAGGCAATCCCCAGGGTGGCCTCGCGACTGACCACCTCGGCCTTCAATGCCTCGAGATTCTTCGGATCGCCGGGATCGGGATGATGGTTGGGAAAACGGCCATCCGGTTCGCAGAACAGGGGAACGACCTCGCAACCGAGCATCTCGAACAGGGCGCAGGCGACCTCACCGGCGGCCCCATTGCCCCCATCCACCACCACGGTCGCGGCACGCCCGAGAGAAACATCCTGGGCGACCGCATCCAGATAGTCGCGCAGCAGGTCGCGCGGCTCGCGCGAACCGGCACGCGGCTCGAATCCGCCCTGTCGCATGCGCTCGCAAAGCGCCTGCAGCTGATCACCGTGCACCGGCGCGGCACGCAGGTAGAGCTTGAAGCCATTGTACTCGGGCGGGTTGTGGCTGCCGGTGACCATGATGGCCGCGGTCTCGGGCTGCCGATGCATCGCGTAATACAACAATGCCACGGGCGCCATCCCCAGCTCCACCACCCGCAACCCCATCTCCGCGAGTCCGGCGCACAGCGCGTCATACAACAAGGGGCTGGACAGGCGCGGGTCATGTGCGACGAAGACCTCGTCCACGCCGTTGTCCCGGGTCAGCTCACCAAAGGCCCAACCCAACCCCAGCGCCACCTCCTCGGTCACCTCCGTGTCCGCCAGGCCGCGGATGTCGTAGGCGCGGAAGATCTGCGGCGGTGCCTTGACCGGCGGCCGTTCCTCGGTCTCGCGGACCTGTATCCCGGCAGCGGCCTCGTCCTGCAGTCGGGAATCGGCCGTCACCGACTCGACCTTCAGCGGCTGATCAGGGCCTTTGGCGCCATTGCGGCGACGCTCGCGTGCCAACTGGCACAAGGCCCGCATGGCATCCCGAGCCACCGCGGTCAGCGGTATATGCTCGCCGGCGCCCTGCCCGTCGGCAATGGACTCGCCAAGAGCGGCCAGCGCGCCCATGTCGGCACGCAGATCGCGCCGCAAGGCGCGCAGCTGCATCAACAGGACGCCCACCACCAGCACCATTCCCGCCGCCGCGATGCTCAGCAACAACCACAACCCGCCGTGCCAGCCCGGCACGGCGGCATCATAGTAGACCTTCCAGATGCTTCCAGGCACGGGGATGGCCGGCGATGCCTTCGGCGGCGGCTCGCCATCGGTGCCGGAGACCACATACCCATCGACACCACCCTGAACCAGCCATAGGCGACCCGGCACGTCGGGCGTTTGCGCGGCCAGGCGCTGCAGCGTGACGATCGGCCAGGCGACAAAGGCAGCGCCGACGACCTGCTCGCCCTCCTCGATTGGCTGTGCCATGGCGAGATAGGGATGCCCGCTGGTGATCTGATGGATCTCGGCCGGCGTCTGCTGCCCCTGCAGGGCCCGCCGTATCATGTCTACCCCGGCGAAGCCCATGGGTGCCTTGCCCTGGGGATCGGGCTTGATCTCGCCGTCCCCCTGAACGGGGAAGAGACGGATCCGCAGTGCCCCCGGCAGCAGCTTCTCCATGGCCCTGCTGGTGCGCTGCAGCGTCGCCGGCTCGGGCGACATCAGGGCCTGGCGCACCGCACCCGAGCGGCTCACCACCTCCATAAGGTCGGCACGCCCCCTGAGGTATTCCCCGATCCTGGCCGCCAGGGCCTCCGCCGCTACCCGGGTGCCGGTCTGGTTCATCTCGCTGCGGCTGGTCTGCACGTATTGCAGGGCAAAGAACGCCAGCAGCCCCAGCCCCAGGGCCGCTGCGACCAGCACGGGCAGAAGGTAGGCCCACAGGGAGCGCCCGACCTTCGCCTCCTGCTGGTCCGGTTTCGCCTGTTTGGGGGCCGCGGGCAGTTCCATCAATGCCGTCCCGAATGCCCGAAGCCGCCGGCCCCGCGGTCGCTCTCGTCGAACTCTTCGACCTGTTCGAACATCGCACGCACCACCGGCAACAGTACCAGCTGGGCGATACGCTCGCCGATCTCGATGCGGAAGGGCTCATTTCCGCGGTTCCAACAGGAGACGAACAGCTGACCCTGGTAGTCGGAGTCGATCAGACCGACCAGGTTACCCAGCACGATACCGTGCTTGTGGCCCAGCCCGGAACGCGGCAGGATCACCGCCGCAAGGGAGGGGTCGCCGATGTGAATGGCAATGCCGGTGGGGATCAGCTCGGTGTCGCCGGGCGCCAGCTCCAGGGGCTCATCCAGCATGGCACGCAGGTCCATCCCGGCCGAACCCTCGGTAGCATAGTCGGGCAGCGGAAACTCGCCACCCAGACGATTATCGAGAATCTTAAGCTGTAGCTTGTGCATCCATCCTTTCCGCTATCACCGACACCAACTGCTCGGCCAGTCGTCCCTTGCGCTGGCGTGGCAGCTCCAGGCTGCCTTCTTTCCAAATCACCAGCAGGGCATTGTCATCCGACTCGAACCCCAGCCCCTCGCCCACCGGATTGGCCGCTATCATGTCCGCGCCCTTGTCACGCAGTTTGCCGCTCGCATGTTCTCGCAGGCGCTCGGTCTCCGCCGCAAATCCCACGCAGAAGGGCCGGTCCGGCAACGCGGCCACGTCGCGCAGGATATCCGGATTCTTGACCAGATCCACCTGCAGGGTCTCGGCACCCTTTTTGATCTTGTGATCTGCCGCACCCCTGGGACGATAATCGGCCACCGCCGCGCAGGCAACGAAAAGATCTGCACTCTTCGCCGCGGTCAGGGCCGCTGTGTGCATCTCCATGGCCGTCTCGACCGATATCCGCTCAACGCCGGGCGGGCACTCCAGCGCCACCGGCCCGCTGACCAGGGTCACCTCGGCGCCCTCACGTGCCAGCGACCCGGCAATCGCATAGCCCATGCGGCCGGAGCTGCGGTTACCGAGAAAGCGCACCGGATCCAACGGTTCGCGGGTCGGGCCGGCGGTGATCACCGCCCTGCGCCCGGCGAAACGGCCTCCGCCCATCGCCGAGACCGCCCGCTGCAGCAACTCGGCAGGCTCCAGCATGCGCCCCGGCCCGGTGTCGCCACAGGCCTGCTCGCCCTCGGCGGGCCCCCAGAGCATCACGCCCCGGGCAGCGAGCGTGGCCATGTTCGCCTGCGTGGCCGGGTGTCGCCACATCTTCTCGTTCATTGCCGGGGCCACTGCCAGTGGGGCCTCGCTCGCCAGGCACAGGGTGGCGAGCAGATCGTCCGCCATGCCGGCAGCCAGGCGCGCCAGGAAGTCCGCAGTCGCGGGCGCGATCAGGACCAGGTCGGCCCAGCGCGCGAGTTCGATATGCCCCATCGCCGCCTCGTGCTGGGAATCGAACAACGCCTGACGCACCGGTCGGCCGGTGACTGCCTGCAGGGTCATGGGGCCGATGAACTCGGAGGCCGAGGGGGTCATCACCGCCTGCACCTGGGCACCGACCTTGACCAGCAGACGCGCCAGCTCCGCCGCCTTGTAGGCAGCCACCCCGGCGGTAATACCCAGCAGGATGTTCCGTCCGCGCAGACGATAGTGTGTGCTTACCTGGGAAACCATGGCCCAAGTGTACTTGCACTCCCCGGACCACGTCATCTGCCGTTGTCAGCAATCCACATACTTGCCGGCGGAGGGTTGGCGGAGACGACTGCAGATACATCGCTGCACACCCCATTGCTTACCCCTCTGTCCCATGCCATGTAGAATCGGGACACCTACAAGCAATGGCTTCAAGGACGAAACCATGAGTATCAAGGACTGGCCGGCGGACGACCGGCCGCGCGAGAAACTGCTGGCCCGCGGTGCAGGTTCGTTGAGCGATGCCGAACTGCTGGCAATCTTTCTGCGCACCGGCGTCAAGGGAAGCAGCGCGGTGGACCTGGCCCGTGAGTTGCTGGACCGCTTCGGTGGCCTGCGCCCCCTCCTGACCGCCTCGCGTCGCGACTTCTGCGCGGCGCCCGGCTTGGGCGACGCCAAGTTCGCCCAGCTGCAAGCGATACTCGAGATGGGCCGCCGCCATGCCGGCGAGCGCCTGCAGCGGGGCAGTGTGATCGACTCCCCGGAGAAGAGCGCCGACTATCTTGCGGCCCGGCTGCGCGACTATCCCTACGAGGTATTCGCGGTGCTGTTCCTGGACAACCGCCACCGCATGATCGCCTGCGAGGAGCTGTTCCGCGGCACCATCGACGGGGCCAGCGTGCACCCCCGCGAGGTGGTGCGCCGCGCCTTGGTGCACAACGCAGCGGCGGTAATCCTCAGCCACAACCATCCCTCGGGCATCGCCGAGCCCAGTCAGGCGGACCGGCAGATCACCGAGCGCCTGCGTCAGGCCCTGGGCCTGATCGACGTGCGGGTGCTCGACCACATCGTGATCGGCGACGGCGAGCACTGCTCACTGGCCCAGCGCGGCTGGATCTGATCCCCGGCAAGCGCATAGGACGCTATCAACCGCCAAGGACGCCAAGGTACGCAAAGTTTTTTGCGCAAAAAGGTCCGAAAAAGGGGGCGATCCTACAGCGCGCCAAGTGATGGACGTCTGGGCACGGTGGACGTGGATGCTGGCTACACCGAGGCATCGGACAAACCTTGACCAAAGCCGGGCGGCATGGGGTGACAACCGGCAAGAACGAGGCACACTGCGCGCACCGAGATGACTTCGCGCACCTTCGCGTCCTTTGCGGTCCCAATTGCCGTTTGATCAGGTTGCGCAGGCTGCCGCACCTCAATCGTGCTCGATCGAGTACATCAGCTCCGCCGACTGGGTGGTGCCGCTGCGGGTCTCCACGCTCAGATGCCTGCTGATGCGGTAGCGCAGCGACAGCACGCTGGCCGGGTCGAACAAGCCCTGCACATAGCGTACATACAGGTCGGGCGTCAGGTACTTGCCCACCGCGACCGCAGAGCCCTCCAACCCTGCATCGTCGGCCAGGCCCAACTCGTCGAGGCCGGTCTGCTCCTTGATCTTCTTGAGCACCGGCAGGGTCTTGGACAGACCCAGGCTGCCGGCGGCCTTCAGCAACTGCGCCTGATCGAGCCCTTCCGACTGACCCATGGGCGCCCCATTGAGCAGATAGGCCAGGGCATCCGAGCTGGAGGTGGCCGGCTCGGTATAGACCCGGGTGGAAGGCTTGCGCAGGGTGCCAGTCACCGCAAGATAGGCCTTCACCTGACCGTCCTTCGAGACGCGCAGTGCCCGCAGATCGATCCCTGGGTTGCCCGGCGGCCCCGCGAACAGCAGACGACCCTGTTCGATGCTCAGGTCCTGCCCCCAGGCACGATAACGCCCCTCGAGCAGATCCAGATTACCGTTCACGGCGGTCTGCCCGGCATCCAATGCCACCAGCAGCCGTCCGCTCACCCGGGTCTTCAGACCGAAGCCCGCGAAACGCACCTTCGGCCCCAGCGCCAATTCGACCTTTCCGGACAGCTTGATGGGTGCTGACTGCTTGGGCTCATCCTGTTGCGCGCCTGGCCCGACGATCACCTCGTCCGCGGAGGGCCGAACCACCCCCTCCGGCAGTTCGCGCAGCTCGATATCCGCCTCCGGGATCTCGACCCGACCGGCGATCTCGATCCCCTTCGCGCCGCCGCTCAGCCGGAGGGCGGGACTGGCCAACACCCGTGCATCCGGGAGGCGCACCAGCTGCACCCGCTCGCCGTCGATCCGCAACTGCCAGGGGGACCGCGGATCGATGGCCCCGGCACCCGAGAGATGCAGCGTGCCCGGCCCGGAGCGCGCGGAGCCCTCCAGGCTCAGCCGGCCATTCTCCCCGCCTTTGACCGCCAGCCGGAACTCGCTTACTGCCAGGCCCAGCTGGGGATAGTCCAATACGCCATCGACCACCTCGAGCCGTCCGGTCACGCGGGGGGTCTCGCTGGTACCGCCAATCCTTGCATCCAGGGTCATCGCCCCGGAGCGAATGCGTGCCTGGGGAACCAGCGGCGTGAGCAACGCCAGATCGGGGAGCGAGGCCTGGACCCGGCCCTGGAGGCCCATGACGCCACTGTTCCCCTGGGGCGTACCGTCGAGGCGCAAGTCCATATGGCCCTTGTCCTGCAATAGCAGCGAGGCCGAGGCCTGCAGGCCGCTGCGGTCGTAGTACAGATCGGCCATGGCCCCGTTGAGTGCCAGGCGGATCGGCTTCTCACCCACCTCGTGCAGGGTGAGACTGCCGGCAGGCAGCCTTACCCGGGCCTGGACGGCGGGCGCCGCGGTCGGTCCCTTCAGTGAGAATTCGGCGCCCAGGCTGCCCGCCACCACCAGGTCCTCCGGCAGAAGCGCGGCGAAGCGTCGCAGGTCCAACCGGCTTACCTGCCCTGTCACTGCAAGACCGCCCAGCGCCTGCCAGCTACCCTCCGCACAGACCTCACCACCGGGCGGACGATCTGGCGCAAGGCAGAGCCGCTCCAGGGTGGCCGCATCGGCCGAGACCGCCAATGAAGCGGGACGAACGGCGGACCAGCGCCCCAGCGGCCGTTCGTCCACGACCAGGTGCTCAAGCCGACCCTGCCAGCGCTGCGCCTGCCAGGCCCCGCTCAGGCGGGCCTCCACATTCACCGGGCCGCCCCGTGTCGCGAGCGCCAAGTGGTGGTCTTCCGGGCCGCCCTTCAGGTCCAGTTCCAGGCGCTGCCAGCGCGCCCCGCCTGCGACAAGATCGGTCACCGCAATCTTCGAGACACCCTCGCCCTGTCCCGGCGGGCGCCAGTCGATGTCTGCGAGCAGGGCACCGAGGCGTGTATCGGCACGCACCACATCCTGCCCCTCGATGTGCAGGGCAATGCGGGGCTCTGTCAGCGCCCCCGCTGCCTCTCCCTGGAACTGCAGCCGCCCCGACGTCTCTGGCACCAGGGTCTGCAGATCGGGCACATCGCCGGTGAGGCTCAGCGCCAAGGTCGGGCTGACCCGCCCGTCGGCGGTGAGCTTTGCCGAGCCGCTGCGCAGTCGCAGGCCATGCAGATCGATACGCCTGCCGTCCATCTCGATGCCACCGGCTGCGGCGAAGGGATAGCCGCGCAGCTCACCGTCCAGCGATTGGAGCGTCATGCTCGCCGCCACCCCGCCTGCCACCACCCTCCCACGACTGACCGCCCGCAGGCTCAACCGCCCCGGCCAGTCGGCCGCAAAGGGGCCGGGGTTGAGATCGCTACCGGTGATCTCGGCCGACCAGCTCGGTGTCTCGCGCAGATCCACGGTTCCTGTGAGACTCAGACGCCCCGCCGCCGAGGTCAGATCCAGCGATGCCAGGTGCAACCGGCCCGCCTCCCAGCGTCCCTTCAGGGCGGCCTGGACCGGCGGCGCATCGGGTGCCTGGAGGCGCGCGCCCAGCTGCAGGGCCACCGCGGTCAGGGGGCCGCTGACCCGATAGCTGCCATGGGGGCTGGAGACCTGCGGCGTCCCGCTGAGCGGCCATTGCAATCCTTCCCATGCGCCCGCCAGGTCGATGCTTGGGCGGTCGCCGCTCAGCCCCCGCAGTTGCCCTCGGGTGCTCAGTGGGAAAGGTGCCGACAGGTGGTGCACCAGCTCCAGCCGATTCAGGTCGCCGTGCAGCTCACCCTTGCCGGCAGCCGCGACGGATTTCCCATCGACCGGCAACTGTGCGTCCCACACCACCGCCAGCCGCAGGGGAAGACTGGCCTGGTCGACACCCACCTCACCGCTCAGGCGCGCGCTCACCCGGGGGTCGACCAGCCGGCCTTGCAGGAAACGTATCTGCAGCCTGCGATCGAGGTGCAGGCCGGCACGCAGACCTTCCAATGCCAGCGGAGCCTGGTCGGTCTCCGCGAGCCATTCGAACCGATCGATCCGGGCCTCGGTCAGCTCGACGGCCAGCGGCAGGGCCAGCCCGTTGCGCGGCGATTCCTCATTCGTGCCACCCTCGCCCGCGATCACCTTCACCCGTGCGGCAGAGAGCCGTGGAACGACCAGCACGCGATCACGCAACTCGGGCAGCCGCCAGCGCCAGGACAGGTCGTCGATTTCGACCCGTAGCCCGCTCGCATCGGTATATCGAATCCCCTCGATCGAGAGGCCGCGCCAGAGCGTGCCCGCCACCCCTTCGACCTCGAGGCCGGGAACCTGACGCGGCGCCAGATCGGCGACCAGCCAGCGGCCACCGCTGGCCGACCCCATCAGCCAGGCGGCACCCGCAACCAAGGCCCCCACCAGCAGCAGGGGCAACATCCACAACAGGCGCTTCACAAGCCAACCCCGAAGGAGAAGTGCAGGCGGAACCGGTCATGAGATTGGTCCAGCGGGAAGCCGATATCCACCCGCACCGGCCCGACCGGGGAATACCAGCGGGCGCCCACACCCACGCCGACCTTGATGCCGTCATCGAGTGAATCGAAGGCGTTACCGGCATCGGCGAACAGCGCCGCCCCCCAGTCCTGCAGGATGGGATGCTCGTATTCAAGGCTGCCCGCGATCAGGTGCGCACCCCCGGTGAGATCGCCCTGGGCATCGCGTGGCGACAGAGAACGATAGGCATAGCCGCGCACGCTGCGGTCGCCACCGGCGAAGAACCGCAACGAGGCCGGCAGCTTGCCGAAATCGCTGCTCTGGGTGGTCCCCAGATCCAGCCGTGCCTTCCCGACCCCCGATCCAAGCGGCTGCAGAAAGGCCGCCGAGGCAGTCGCCTGGACGAAGCTGGCGTCGGACAACACCCCACCCAGGGCACCGCGCAGCTCGAAGCGCAGATGCCTGCCGGACCGGGGCCGCAACAGGTCATCGATCTTGCGCCGCTCCCAGCTGATCCCGGGCATCAACAAGGTGCTGTCGACCGATTCTCCCTCCACCACCGAGGACTCGCGCTGCAGCTCGATGAACGGCACCTCATCCCAACTCCCGCGTCTGCCCGCCAGTCTCAGGGCGGCGGTAAGGGTATCGCTGCGCACCCCTTCCGTCTCTTCCTGACGCCATCCCGCCTGGGCATCGAAGCGGCGCCAATGGGACCCGAGCAGTGGAATCCGATATTCCACCGCCCCATGAGAGCTGACCGGAGAGAGGCTCACTTCGGCGTTGAGCCGGTGTCCGAAGCGATTGATGCGCCGGTTCTCGTAGCGGATCGAGCCGGTCACGCCGATATCCGTGGAGACCCCCAGGCCAAACTGCCAGGCATGACGCTTGCGCGGGGTCAGCGAGACGGTCAGCGGAACGCTGTCTTCGCCCAGCCTTTCGAGATCTGGGGCTAGGTCCACGCGCTCGAAATAACCGCTGTCGCTCAGGGTCCGGTAGCTCTCCAGCACTGCCTGGGTCGAGTAGAAATCGCCCGGACGAATCTTGAGCAGACGCTGTACCACCGCACCCTCAAGGCGGTTTCCGGAGAGGATGATCTCGCTCACGCGAAAGCGCGGTCCCGAATCGAGGTGCAGCCCCACGGTTGCCGCGTTGCGCGAGGGATCGACCTCGAGACGATGCTGGAGCAGGCGCGCCCGGAAATAGCCCCGCTCGCTGGCCAGATCGAGCAGCCGTTGTTTCAATGCCTCGTAACGGTCGTGGCGCAGGACCTCGCCGACGGCCAGGCCGGGCTCCTTTTGTAGCTTCTGAAACGCCGGATCCTGCAGCGCCGCCCCCTCGATCCGCAGATCAAGCGCGGTCACCCGGACCGGCTCGCCAGGCTGGATCTCGATGGAGGCCCGCCAACATCGCTTGCCCCACTGCAGTTCCTTGCGGATCGTCGGCCGGTAGTACCCGTAGGCACGCAGCACCGTCGCTGCCTCCTTGTCCAGGTCGCGCAGCCGTCGCTGCACCCGCCAGCGGGGGGCATCGCAGGGCTCGGCAGCGAGGGCGATGGCGGCGAGGAGGCTGTCGCGCAGTTCGCCCTCGATGCCGCGCAGCACCAGCTTCTCTGCCGCTAGCACCGTAGGGGCGAACAGCAGCAGAAGCAACACCCCAAGGGTGGCAGCCGGATGTCGAAGATGGAGGAAGCCGGACATAGCCCTCGATTATAGGGACCGGATAGTTCTGCTTCGCCACATTTACTCGAAATACGGCGGGGTGGCGTGGCTGCGCGTGTCCGTTGGCCGCAGGGATGCGGCCATCGAGCCTTCAGGGATGGATTTACGGCGTGACACACGCAGCCACACCACCCCTCTGCGCCTGAAACCACCAATATGACAAAGTAGCAATAGCCGACGACGCTTGGATATCACTCCAGTGGCGCGGTCACCGTCTGAGTCCGGAAGGTCTTGAATGAGGCCCCTTCCCGCCATGCGCCCGGGGGAAGGCCGGCCTTGCGCGTCAGGTGATCGAGGGTCTGTTCCAGGTCCCACCCAAACTCGGTCGGCACCTCCGGCAGGAACACCGCGCTATGGCCATCCTTCTCCAGGATGATGCCGTCCCGCCCCAGCGCGATATCGTGATAGGAGGCGACCGGTCGCGCCGGGCTAAGGACGCTCACCTCGAGCTCCAGCCCATCCAGTTCATCCGGACCCAGCGGCACAAAGCGCGGATCGCGGCGCGCCGCACTGATGGCATTGTTCACCACCGCCTGATAGACCGGCTCGCGGGGCGCGATGTAACCGATACAGCCGCGCAGCTGTCCCTGGCGATTCAGGGTGACGAAGGCGCCCGCCGGCCTTTGCAACGACGGAGGGACCTGCGAGAGCAGCGTCTCGAGTCGGTGCTTGGCCTTGCGATCGCCAGGGTTCGCCGCGACACTCACTGCCGCCGAGGCCAGCCGATGCAGCAGGCGCATGTCTGCGTCTGACAAGAACCCTTCGCCGGACTCGACCTCGGCCGGCGATGGCCCCTCGCGGAACACCACGCTCAGGTAGCTGACCGAGGTCTCGAAGTCGCCGGTCAGCTCGCCGGAGGTGGCATAGCGCAGCAACTGTCCCTGGATCCGAGGCTGGGACTGCAGCCAGTGGGTCAGGATGGCGATGGGGCCGAAGCCGCAGATGGTGATGCCGGTTCGCTCGACGTAGTCGAGAAAGCCATCGGCATCCTTGGCCAGGATACGATCGAGCGCGCCCTCATCCAGCGCCTTCAGGCGCGAGGGCGTCTTCGTATCATGGGGAAAGGGCACATAGCCATAGCGCGGGCCATAGTGGGTGAAATCACTGGAGACCACCAGCAGGGTCTGTTCGTCCAGCAACGGTCGCAGCAGAACGGCCGCCCGACGGTAGTCGTCCGCGCCCATTCTGCCCACCAGGATGGGCACCAGTTGCCACCCCCCGGGCAACACCCGCTGCAGGAAGGGCAACTGCATCTCGATGCTGTGCTCGCTTGTATGGGCGGCAGGGTCGCTGGTCACCAGCGGCGATCGGCGCAATTGAGCGACCGCTCCCTGGTCGAGCGGAATGCGTCCCAGCGGGGTCTGGTAGTGGGTCACATCGGCGATGGACAGGCCATCGAAGCCGCCGCGATGGGCCGGACCCAGCACCACCACCCGGCGATAGGCATGGCCCTGGACCTGGCGAAAACCCACCGCCGCGGTGGCGCCACTGAAGGTGTAGCCCGCATGCGGCGAGATCAGGGCGCGCACCAACCCTTCTTCGGTAGGTGCCGGGGCTTGGGCCAAAAAGCGGTCGAGCAACCCGGTCAACTGCCTGGGTTCGTCCGGATACCAGGAGCCGGCCACCGCGGCAGGCCGTATCCGCTCCCCGGCGGCCATAGCCACAGAAAAGGCCAATCCCAGCATGCCGCAGAGCAACAGGAGCAGACGCAGCGATCTACCTTTCATCGGCTCAGCGCCCACGGCGATAGAAGGTAGCCTCCCGGCGCGAAAGCCGACGCTCCTGCCGCGCCCGGCCCGCCCCGGGCAGGCCCAACACGCCAAGCCAGCCGATCAGTGCGAGAAAGCGCCGTCGGGTCCAACCCGACAGCTGTGTCCCGGTCTTCATTGCCACACCCCCGGTATCTTCTCCCTGCACACCGGGCAGCGACCGTCCGGTGTGATATGGAATTCGTCCACATGAAAGCCGCTGCGCTTCACCAGCAGGGTGCCGTCCCGCGGGCAGTAGGTATTCGCCGCCGGGTGGCCGAACACATTGCCGATGTACACGTATTGCAGCCCGGCATCCAGCGCCTCGGCGCGGGCATTCTCCAGCGCGGTGACCGGTGTCGGCGGCAGATTGCGCATCCGGTACATGGGCGTGAACTGGCTGAAGTGCAGGGGGGTCTCTTCACCCAGGTTGTCGATGATCCACTTGGCCATGCGCCGGATCATCGCCAGGTCGTCGTTGAGGGTCGGGATCACCAGGTTGGTCACCTCCAGCCACACACCCTCTTCGCGTTGGGTGACCAGGGCATCGAGCACCGGCTGCAGGGTGGCGCTGTTGATCCGCCGGTAGAAGCCATCGTCGAAGGCCTTCAGATCGGTATTGCTGGCATCCAGCACCCCGCACAGCTCGCGCAACGGGCGCTCGTTGATGTAACCGGCGGTGACGAAGATATTCGACAGACCGGCCGCCCTGGCCCGTTCGGCGGTGTCATAGACATATTCGTAGAACACGATGGGGTCGGAATAGGTATAGGCCACCGCCTTGCAGTCGGCCTTTTGCGCATTCGCGACCACCTCGTCCGGCTCCATGTGGAGCAACACCTCCATCTCCTCGCCACCGCGTTGGGACAGCTGCCAATTCTGACAGTTCAGGCAGTGCAGATTGCAGCCGGCGGTGGCGATGGAAAATACCGGAATACGTGGTCGAAAGTGGTTGAGCGGCTTCTTCTCCACCGGGTCGATATGGATCGCCGAGGGCCGTCCATAGGTCGTAGCGACCAGCCTGCCGTCCAGATTGACGCGAATCCGGCAGTCACCCGCCGCGCCCGGCGGAATCACGCAACCGCGTGGACAAAGCTCGCAGGTGACCTCGGTCATGGCGCACCTCCATTTCCCTGTGACTTCGACTGTTCGGGGAACGAAAGGTTTTCACGTTGACCCTCTTCCCGGTGGTACCAGCGCGCCTGATGGCGATTCAATTGACCCTGATCAATCAACCGCTTGACTGTCGCGAAGTCGATCACCCGGTAGCCGCTACCGCCGCGCCCGCCGACACCTTCGAGCAGGTAGACGCCGATCGCGAATAGACTGGCCGCCACCAGGAAAACGGCCGGCCAGTCGTGGCGGAGGGTGCGGCGTATCCGTCGATACCTTTCCATCAGTCGTGCTCCCGGCGGCGCACATGGGTGTCGCGGGCGGTGAGGCAACGATTGCAGCGGATGCAATCCATGTCGTATTCGCTCCGCACGCCCAGGTCGCAGTGCTCGAAGCGACGCCCTGGCGCGAGGTGTCCAAGCAGGGCAAACTTGTTGCTTAGCGCCAGAAAGGCCCCCATGGGACAGAGATAGCGGCACCAGAATCTCACGTACACCAGCGCCCCCATCAGCACAATGCCTCCCAGCACGCCCATGGCCCCTTCGAGATGGCTTGCGAAAAAATGCTGCATGGGATTGAAGCTGGACCAAAGCGCATCTCCGGTGGCGAATACCGCCAGCAGCATCAGCGACAGCAGCACGAACTTGAGGTAGCGCAGGCGCTGCCCCAGCGGCCGGTGCACATAGCGCCGCAGGCCCAGGCGCCGTCCCAGGCGTGACAGCAGTTCCTGCAGGGCCCCGAAGGGACAGAGATAGCCGCACCACATCTGGCCGAACAGCAGGCCGGTGACCAGCACGAAGCCCAGCAGCAGCCAGCGCTGCGGGTTGTCGAAAAAGGAGGCCAGGTGGCCGTTTAGCAGGTTCACCAGGTCCACCTCGGTCACCAGGCTGTTGAGCCAGAACCCCAGCACGATCACCGAGGCGGCCTGCAGCGCCAAGCGGGCCGGCTCACTCCCCGAGAGATAGATCGGGATACTGACCATCAGCAGCACCAGGGTCGCCAGGAATCGCGGCGTCAGCAGCGCGTCGAGCACATCCTGTTCCTTACCGCTGGCGAATCGCCTGCCGAACACCTGCTCGCCGGCAGCGACCGCTGCGCGGTTGATGCTCGCCAGCGCGGCCTTGCTGGTCACGGTGGCACCGGTGATCGCGTCCACCCGCTGCAGATCCAGCGGGCCTGCCGCCAGGTCCAGCCCTCGGAGCCCCGCCAGCCAGGCATCGATATTGGCGATATAGGACGGGGTCTCATGGGATGCCACATAACGCACCCCGCGCAGATGCCCGCTGGCGTCCACCGACACCAGCAGGTTGATCGGCCCACCATAGCCGCGGATGTCCGCGGCCACTGCCATGCTGGAGAGGCTGGCGGTGTCGGGCGGTGGGCGGGTGTCCGCATCCGGCGTGTCCCAGCCCCGATAGTGAACGAAGGGCGTCTCTTTCTCGCGAAACACCCGCGAGCCGCTGACCTCCGCCAGCACCGCCCGGTCGAAATGCAGCTGCGGCGCCAGGGTGGCCTGCTGCGCCAGCCGCGACCAGCCGAAGGCGACCAGCACCACGAAGGTGAGGGTCCAGCCCAGACCGCGCCAGGGAAAGCTGGGCACACCGCGGGCCGCCAGCGGCTCGATCCGCAGCCGAACCCAGCGCGCCCAGGCCAGGGGCAGCAGCACCAGCAGGCTCAGCAGCATCAACAAGCGGCAGGTCCCCTCCATCCCCAGCAACGGGATCAACAGGGCGCCGGTGAGCACCCCGCCCAGGGCACCGCCCAGGCTGTCGGCGGCCTCTGCCACTCCACCGGTCGGCGCCGCCTCATGCAGCGAGCGTTGCGAGAGATTCACCCCCAGCGGGAAGCCCGCGCCGGTCACCAGACCGAACAGCGCCGAGACCGCGAGGTAGCCCGCCTCTTGATAGGCCACCGGGGCCTGCCCAAGCCAGGCCAGAACCTGCGGCGTCGCCCACAGCAGCGCCGCAACCACCAGCAGCAGCCCGATCAGCCGGCCCTCGGCCCGCCCGCGCAACGCCATTGCCCGGCCGATCAGGCCCGTTCCCAGTGCCAGGCCGGTCATGAACAGGGCGTTGATCAGGGCCACCCGTTCGAACATGAAGCCCACATGGGCCTGGTAGCTGAACAGCACGATCAACTGCAGGGCCATTGCCACCAGTCCCAGCAGGATCAGCGAGAAGATCCCGGCCTGGCGCTGTACCACCACCGGTTCCGGGGTCTCCATGAGGGTCCGCAGGCCCCACAGGGGCAGGAACACCAGGACCGGAACCAGATAGGGCCAGGCGCCGAGCGATCGCAGCTGGGCCAGGTGATCGGCCAGCGACGAGGCGGTATAGCGCGCCCATAGCAACATGTTGAGATAGAAGGTGACCGGCCGGCTGTCGCTGTTGAGCTCGCCCGGCCGGGTTTCGTACTGGTAGTGCAGATAGGCGATGCGCTCGGCCGGCATCAGCGACTCGAAGGAACTCGCCGGAAAGCGATGCTCGTCGAGCTTTACCGCGAGATAGCGACGCGCCAGCTCGGCCGGGTCCTCGGCGACCCTGCCCGGCTTGGGCGTGGCACACAGGGTCTGCACATCGCCCGGCTGGATCGCGACCTGTGCGAAGGTGTTGGACAGGGTGCGATAGACCGATCCGGCGTAGCTCCGCACTGTGCCGCCCAGGTAGTTCGAGGCGCTGCTCACCCGGGTACAGAGCACCCCGTCGTCGTGCATGTGCGCGCGCAGCCCCTGGTAGAACTCTCGGGTGAAGTAGCGATTGCTGTGCGCATTGCTTGGCGCGGCGTCGAGCACCAGCACCAGGTCGTAGGCGGGGCCATGGTAATCGCGCAGATAGCGGCGCCCATCGATGAAATGCAGTTGCAGGCGCGGGTCGGCGAGGGCCGCGCGGTGCTCATCGGTCAGATAGGGCCGCAGGTGTTCGAAGGCCACCCGGTCCTGCAGCACCAGATCGATGTGTTTGACCGGATAGCGCAACAGCTCGGCCGCCAGTCCGCTGGCAAAACTGCCGAACAGCAGCAGGCGCCGCGCACCCGCCGCCTGGGCATAGACGTAGGCGGCTGTCTGCTGCACCGCCCTCGGTTGCGGAAAGCTGCTGGCGATGCGCCCGTCCTGCACCACCGAGATCTGATCCCCCAGCCGCGCGATGGCGACATGCCCGTAGCGCGTCTCGACCGCATCGAGCAGGGTCAGCCCGGGTTGCAGGGTGTTGAAGCGGAAACGCTCCAGCTCCAACTGGACGCGCTCGCCCAAGGGGGTGAACAGCAGCAGTGCCAGCATGGCGGCCAGCCCGCCCGCCATGGCAGTGCGCCGGTTCGGATGCAGCCGCCAGGCCGTCCAGGCCAGCACCGGCGTCAACACCGCCAGTCCGTGCCACAGGCCCAGCCAAGGGATCACCACGAAGGTGAACAACATGCCGCCGAACAGGGCCCCGGCCGCCTCGGCCACATACAGCCAGGAGATCCCGCCGATGACCGAAGGCGCATCCCGCGCCCCCAGCGCCTTGCAGGCGAGTGGGAAGGCCAGTCCCAGGGCAATCGCCGACGGCAAGGTCAATACGAGGATTGCAATAAACGCCTGGCCCAGGGGTACCAGCTCGGTGGAGGGCGTATCGAGCAACAGGCGAATGCCCCGGGTCGCCAGGATCTGCAATAGCACCAGCAGCGGCAACAGGAGCAGGATATGACTGAGACCTCGTGCCGCGTCGCGCACCCAAGGACGGTCGCGCAACCACAAAATGGCGGCGGCGCCGAGAGCGATCCACAACAGCCAACTGCCGAAGAAGGCCCCGAGGCTGGCCTCGTTGCCGTAGAAGACGACCAATATCTCGCGGATCAGCCAGGCCTGAATCAACTGTGAACCGACACCCAGCAGGAACAGCGCGCCGAGAATCAGGCGGCGGGAGGGGGCGCTGGCTGCTGGCGTTGTCATGATGCAGATCAGAAGTTATCGCGTTCGGCCGGACGCCCGAGCAGGAACGGGGCTGCCGGGAACCGCTATCGCAAGTCTAGACCTGATGTCTTGACCTGCCCAGCCGCCGGCCCACTGTATCGCCTCCCTGCAGGGGCGGTCGAGAATTCATTTGCCCCGGATCGACGGCTCTGGTATAAATACGCGCCTTTCAGTTCGCCCCCTGGTTTTCGGGGCGGAGAAATCAACCGATTCTTGAGGCTCCAGCCATGTCCAAAGTCTGTCAGGTAACGGGCAAGCGGCCGATGACCGGGAACAATGTTTCCCACTCGCATCGCAAGACGCGCCGCCGCTTCCTGCCGAATCTTCACCATCACCGCTTTTGGGTGGAGAGCGAACAACGTTTCGTGCGTCTGCGGGTTTCCACCGCTGGCATGCGCATCATCGACAAGAAAGGCATCGATGCCGTGCTGGCCGAACTGCGCGCCCGCGGCGAGAAGGTCTGAGGAGCTGAACCATGGCCAAGGCTGTTCGTGAAAAAATCCGCCTCAACTCGAGTGCGGGCACCGGTCACTTCTACACCACCACCAAGAACAAGCGCACCATGACGGGCAAGTTCGAGATCAAGAAATACGATCCCGTCGTGCGCAAGCACGTGATGTACAAGGAAGGCAAGATCAAGTAACCCGATCACCTTCCCGGAGCCATGAAAAAACCCGCCGAGGCGGGTTTTTTCATGCGTGAAGTCCGCGTCCGGCGTCACACCGGAACCGCCGGCTGGTAGCGCTTGATGCTGCGGGCGAAGTCCTGGAGGGCACGAATACCGGTGGCCTCGGCCTCCCGACACCACTGCTGCAAGGATTCGAGCAACACCTCCTGGCTGGTCGCCGAACGCTCCCAGATACCCTGCAGCCGCTCACGGAACTGATACACCGTACTCAGCATCTGGCTGCGTTCCAGCACCTCGGCCAGCCGCTGCCTCGCCGCCTCGTCCAGGCGGGCACCATCGGCCGTGAGCAGCCTGCGCGCCTGGCGCGCCAGCTTGCGGCAATGCCGCTCGGAGCGACACAGCTCCTCCTTCGCCACCGGACTGATCACCTGTCGCGCATAATCGGCCAGCACGTGCATGCGATGCACCACCACTGCCTTCACGGTATCCATGTCGACCGCGGTCTTGCCTGCATCCAGCAGCGGCTTCAACGCCACGCGGCGCACCCGCGCCAGCCCCAGGAAGGACAGGATCCGGATGTACATCCAGCCGATGTCGAACTCGAACCACTTGGCCGAAAGCTTGGCCGAACTGGGGAAGGCGTGATGATTGTTGTGCAGCTCCTCGCCGCCGATCAGGATGCCCCAGGGAGAGATATTGGTCGCCGCGTCGGGCGAGGCAAAGTTGCGGTAGCCCCACCAGTGTCCCAGACCGTTGATCACGCCCGCGGCCCAGAAAGGAATCCAGATCATCTGAATCGCCCATACGGCCACGCCGGCGACGCCGAACAGCAGCACATCCAGCAGCAGCATGATCGTGATCCCCACCGACCGCCGGGCATACAGTTTTCGCTCCAGCCAGTCGTCGGGCGTACCGTGAGAGAAGCGCTCCACCAGCCCCTTGTTCTCGATCGCCTCGCGATACAGCTCGGCACCCTCCCAGAGCACCTTGCGGATTCCCTTGATCTGGGGGCTGTGCGGGTCTTCGTCGGTCTCGCAGCGGGCGTGGTGATAGCGATGCACCGCCACCCACTCACGGGTCACCATGCCGGTAGTCAGCCACAGCCAGAGACGGAAGAAATGGGACACCACCGGGTGCAGTGTGAGCGCCCGGTGTGCCTGGGCGCGGTGCAAGAATACGGTCACCGCGACAATGGTGACATGGGTCAGGCCCAGCGTCACCAGGATCAGCTGCCACCAGGACAGCTGCATCAAACCTTCGGTCATGAGATCTCCCATTCAGAAAATGAGTTCAGCAGCGGACTCCGATCGGGCACCCTGCTGTTTACCCGACACATCACGAGAATTCGGATGCAGGGCACGCAGAGTATAGCGGCAGTCGGCCCGTATCTCTTGAATTTCCCTGCATAGCAGCCTGTCGGACTCGGCCGTTCGAAGCGAAAATTTGCGGGAGCGAATCCAATGAGCTTATCGAATGAGGAGAATAGCCGGCCTATTTGACGAATTCGATAAGCTCAGTTGATCGCTATCCGCGGATTTGCAGCCGGACAGCGTCGAGTCCGACAGGCTGATAGCTCAAGGAAGCCACCTGACTGCCGCCAAACCGTTAGACCGCCCACAGAGCCACGGGAGACATGGCCGAACCCTTTCATTCCGCAGTTCCGCCCGCGCGGGATCTCGCCTCGCAGCAGATTCGTGTCGGCAGACAGGCCATCTTCGACCGCAACCGGAGAGTCTACGCCTACGAACTCCTGTTTCGCGGGGCAGGAACCCTGGCGCCGGGCCAGGAGGCCGGAGATAGCGCCACCTCCAGCACGATATTGGACGCGTTTGTAGAAATCGGCATCGACCGGCTGACCGGCAGAAAACCGGCCTTTGTCAATCTCACCCGCCGCTTCTTCGTCGATCTGCCCCCGATCCCTTTCGATCCGGCCTCGGTGGTACTCGAGATCCTCGAGGACATACCGGTCGACCAGGCCCTGATCAATGGCGTGACAGCGCTGCGCGACGCGGGCTACCGACTGGCGATCGACGACTATCTCTTCGAGCCCCGCTGGGAGCCACTGCTGCCATTGGTCGAGATCGTCAAGGTCGAGATCGGCGCCCAGCCCCTGGAGGACATGTCCGAGCGGATCAAGCCACTGCGCGACATCGGCCTGACCCTGCTGGCAGAAAAGGTAGAGACGCCGGAGCAGTTTCAGCAGTTGCACGCCTGCGGATTCGATCTCTTCCAGGGCTTCTTTTTTGCCCGCCCGGACGTGATCGAGACAACCACGGTGGGCGAGTTCCAACCGGTGGTGACCCGCCTGCTGGCACAGGTGCACGACCCGGAGGCCGACATCGGCCAGCTATCGCAACTGATCAGCCAGGACCCCGGCCTGAGCTACAAGCTGCTGCGCCTGATCAACTCCGCAGCGGTGGGCCTGCAGCGCCAGGTCGATTCGATCCAGCAGGCAGTCGTCCTGCTCGGCCTGGAACGCATTCGCGTTTGGGCGACCCTGTTCCTCCTGGCAGGTCGGGGCGAGCGCCCGAACGAACTGTTCAACCTCGGCCTGATGCGTGCCAACCTGTGCGAGCGCCTCTCACGGGAATGCGGCATCGGCAGACCCGACACCGCCTATACCGTGGGTCTGCTGTCGGTGCTGGATGGCATGCTATCGCTGCCGATGAACGAAGCACTGCGACTGCTGCCGCTGGCGGAGCCCGTTCGCCAGGCCATCGGCTCCCTGGAAGGCGAATACGGGCAACTGCTGCAACAGGCCATCGCCCTCGACCAAGGCGTGGACCTCCCAGGGGCCGGCCTGCCGGGCATCGACAGTCAACGGCTGGTCGATCTCTACATGCAGAGCAGTGATGCCGCCTTTGCGACCCTGGAAATGCTCTCGGCATGATGTTCGACCTGCGCCGGGACCCAGGCTCTCTCGCCTGCAGCACCTGATCCTGCCAACATCCCCCTGGATCGGCGTAGGCCCTGAAGTCCCCGGTGTTGCTTGAAAACGGTCGCTGCCGGCGCCAATTGAGATTAGGATAATCGCAATCCAACAGCACCCGCGCCTTGCAGGAGAACCATCATCATGGTCAGCATCGATTCCCTGGCAGAACAACACATTCAGCGCTACGAGTCCCGACTCCAACACCTCGACGAGCTGATCGAGAAGGCACGCAGCGGCGTCGAAGGACACCCGGAGCACGCGCAACACGCCAAGGCCCTGGCGGACATATTGGCCCGTCGGGACGAGCTGCAGGTGAGAGTCGACGACCTGAAACTGAACAAACCGGCCGGTCTCTCCGAGGAGCTGCAGGAAGATGGCCCCATCATGGGCATCGTCGACGCGATTGCTGGCGAGCTCGAGGCACTCCTGGAAAAGTTGGGCGCCTGACCCCACAAGCCTCGGATTCGGTGTTCTCCGGCGTCTCAGCGGGTACTCGGAGGAGCGAGATGGTGGACTCGGGCCGGGCCACCGCCGGACTCGTCCGACTGCCCGGTCACCTGATGCGGGGCCTGTTCTGCATCTCGGCCTGAGGCCAGAAGGAGATTGCCATAACGATCCACCTGGCACCGCCAGCCTCTGGCCACCCAGGTGGTCGCCACACGCTCGGCGATGATTGCAGGACCGGCCAGCTCGAAGCCCGCGGGCAGGGCATCGCGCTGATACAGGGAAACCGCCTCCCCGCCGGGCATCCGACACAGGGCTGGCTCCGGTGCAGGTATATCCCCAGGCCGCTCAGCCAGGCGAAAACCGCTGCCGCTCCCCCGCACTGCCAGGCGCAGTGTCACCAGTTCCACCGGCTGATCCAGGGAATGCCCGTATCGTTCGGCATGACGGTCGTGGAAAGCCGCTGCGGTCGATACCGCCCCCTCCCAGGGGAGATTGAGGGTGTAGGATTGCCCCTGGTAGCGCAGGTCTGCCGAGGCCTGCTGTTCGCAGGCCTCCAGCGAAATACCTTCTGCCCCCAGCGCCTGGGCCGCACGATCCCGCAGACGCGCCAGTTCCGCTACCACCCGCTCATCCAGCCCGGACTCGTCCAACAGGCGCATCAGGGTGCGCGAGAGCTGTCGCCCCGGACGCGCGGCGAGCATCCCCAGCGCGGACAGCACGCCCCCCTGGACCGGCACCATGGCGCTGCGCATCTGCAGCGCCTCCGCCAGCTCGCAGACATGCAGGCCACCTGCACCACCGAACGAGACCAGCAGATGTTCCCGGGTATCGACCCCGCGCCGGATGGAGATGGTCCGCAGGGCCCTGGCCATGTGGGCATTGGCCACATCCACCACGGCCCGCGCTGCATCCCGCAGGCTACCCCCCAGCGCCTCCGCCACCGGCCGCATCGCCCGCTCTGCGCCAGACCGGTCCAATCCCATCTCACCGCCCAGAAAGGCATCCGACCGCAGCCGGCCCAGTAACAGGTTGGCATCGGTAACGGTGGGTCGCTGCCCACCCCGCCCGTAACAGGCCGGCCCCGGGGCCGCCCCGGCCGACTCCGGCCCGACCTGCAGCATGCCGCCGGCATCGAGCCAGACGATGGAGCCACCCCCCGCGCCGATGGTATGCATGTCCATCATGGGCACCGCGACCGGCCAGTCGCCGATATGCCCCTCGGTGGTGAGGTGCAGATCCCCCTCGATGAGCGCGACATCGGTGGAGGTGCCACCCATGTCGAAAGTCAGCAATCGCCCGAATCCCGCCAGTTCGCCCAGGTATTGCGTCGCCACCAGTCCGCCTGCCGGCCCGGACAGCAGCATGCGCACTGCCTGGCCCGTCGCCTGCTCGGCACCCATGGTCTCACCCGAGCTCTGCATCACCGATACCGGGACACCCGGCAAACCCGCACCCAGGCGGCGCAGATAGCCGGCCACGCGCGGACCCACCCAGGCGTTCAGCCAGGTGGCCATGCCACGCTCGTATTCGCGCACCTCGGGCAGGACCTCACTGGAGAGCGAACAGAAGACTCCGTCCGGGATCGCCGCGCGCAGCCGCTGCTCCAGCTCCGGGGCCAGATAGGAGAAAACCAGATTTACCGCCACTGCCTCCGGGCCGAGCACTTCGAGCGCGTCCCGCAGGACGGAAATATCCTGCTCGGTGAGAGGCTCGATCACACTGCCATCGGCGGCAACGCGCCCACCCGTCTCGAGACAGAGTTCCGGGGGGACCGGCGGAGGGCGCTTGCGCGGTCGCAGCTCATAGAGCTCGCGCCGCGCCTGGCGGCCGATGGTCAGCAGATCGGCAAAACCGCGGTTGGTCACGAAGACCGTCCGGACTCCCTTGCCCTCGAGTGCCGCATTGGTGGCGACGGTCGACCCGTGGACCACCCGCAGACGATCCAGCGGCAGCCCCAGCGCGCGTATGCCCTCCAGGATGGCTCGCTCCGGCGCTTCCGGCGTGGACAGCACCTTGTGCACCCGGATGCCCCGATCTTCGTCGAGACATACGAAGTCGGTAAAGGTACCCCCGGTATCCACGCCCAGCCAGATCATGGCGGGCGATTGTAGGAAGCCCGGACCGGCGACACCAGCCCTATCCCTCACCGGCAGGAGGTGAATGCCACACTGGCCGCTTCCCGCACTGCTTGTTAACCTTGACAGCCCATGGAGACCCTCCTGCGTGCCCACCAGCTGAAACTGCCCCCCCGGCTGAAAGGGCTCAGCCTGACCCTGCATCGTGGCGAAACCCTTGGCCTGTTGGGTATCAACGGGGCGGGCAAGTCCACCGCACTGTCCGCCCTGGCCGGGGCATTGCCCGGCATGCGGGGCCGGATCGAGATCGCGGGCGCCCCCCTGGCGGACAACCGGGCCCTGCGGCGACATATCGGGTGGCTGCCCCAGCATCCACCGCTGTATCCCGACCTGAGCGTGGAGGAGAATCTGCGCTTTTTCGCTGGCCTGCAGTTGGGTCGCATCCCAAACGCCGCACAAGTGAAGGCAATGCTGGAACGGTTTGGCCTGGGACCCTTGCGCCGTCGCCTCGCCGAGCGGCTGTCGGGGGGCGAACGCATGCGACTGGGCCTGGCCTGCGTACTGGCACACGATCCGCAGGTGCTGCTGCTGGACGAACCCACCGCGGGACTCGATCCTCTGCAGGCAGAGCAGCTGCGCGAATTGATCCGCGAACTGGCCGCGGAGCGCGCCGTGTTGATCGCCACCCATTTGCTGCCCGATGTGGAATTACTATGCGACCGCGCGCTGCTGATGCATGCGGGCGAAATCGTTGCCGAGGAGCCGGTGGCGCACGACCGGCACTGCCTGCGGGCCGCCTTCGCACGCCCGCCCGAAGATCGCGAACTGCTCGCCCTGCCCGGCATCGCCAGAATCCTCGAACGTCGGGCCGGGGAAGTGTTCCTGGAGTTGGCCCCTGATGCCCCGTCGCATCTACTCGAGTCGATCGCCGCGCGGGGCTGGGGCCTGACCGCCTGGCATCCGCAACGGGCCGATCTGCTGGCGCGGTTCCGGGCATTGAGTACCGGAGAGGTGGCGTGACCGGCCACCTGATGCGGCGCGAGCTGCGCGCCCGCTTCCTCTCGCCCACGTTCTGGTTGCTGTTTGCCGGCAGCTGGGTCATTTGCGCCTGGATGCTGTTCGCGCAATTGCAGGTCTATGAACAGATCCTGCCCCAACTGGTGGCCAGCGACGCCCCGCTGGGGGTCAACGATCTGTTGGTCACCCCTACCCTGAACACCCTGGCCTTGCTGCTGCTGTTCATCGTGCCGACCCTGGGGATGGGCAGCCTGGCCGCCGAGCGGCGCAGTGGCCGCCTGCAAATGCTGCTGGCCACGCCCCTCTCGACCGGTCAGCTGCTGATCGGCAAGTGGCTGGGCATCCTGCTGCCCACACTCGTGATCGTGCTGGGCCTACTCCTGATTCCAGCCAGCCTCGCACTGGGCGCCAATCTCCAGTGGGACCGTCTGGCCGTGGCCCTGCTGACACTGACCCTGTATGCGGCCCTGCTCTCGGCCCTCGCCCTGCTCTGCTCGTCGCTCACCCGCCAGCCCGCCACCGCGCTGGCGTCGGCGCTGTTGAGCGCCGGTTTCCTGTGGCTGATGGATGCCTTCATACCCACACAGGCCGCCTGGCGCTGGATCGCCCTGACACCCCATCTGGACCCGGGCCTGCGCGGGACCCTGCGCAGCGATGACATCGGATATTTCCTGCTCCTGAGCAGCGGCGCCCTGGCCGCCACCAGCATTGTCCTGCTGCGCCAGCGCGAACATCCGCCAGTCCGGTTGCTACGTGAGTCCATCGCCCTGGGGCTGCTGGCCGGAGTTCTCGTCCTGGGTGCCGCGGCCAGCCGAGCCCACAGTCACGAACTTTACCGCGTGCAACCGTTGCCGGCGGCCCTGCTGCAGGCACTCGACGCCCTGCAGGGGCCGGTGGTCGTCACCGCCTGGGCCCCGCCCTATCCGGTGCTCCGCGCCCGCATCGAACAACTGCTGCGCCCGCTGCAGGACCGCTATCCCGAGCTGCAGCTACGCTGGATAGACCCCCGCCGTGAGCCCCAGCTGGCCCGCCAGGCCGGGGTGGAGAAAGAGGGGGAGCTCCTCGTCGAGGGCATGGGACGCAGCCAAAAGGTGCGCCAGCTGGACCAGCGCCATCTGCTGCGGGCCTTCAGCCGCATCGCCCGCACCGGCGAGCCCTGGGTCGTGATCCTGCAGGGGCACGGCGAACCCGGCCTGGATGCGGAACACCCGGACCAGCTGGGCCGCTGGACGGCTGCGCTGGAGGAGATCGGCTATCGGGTCGTGGGCCTGCCAGGGGATGCCCCCCTCCCGGACAACGCCGCCCTGGTGCTGGTCGCCGCGCCGCAAAGGGCGCTGCCCCTGCCCACGCGACAGGCCCTGCGCCAACACCTGGCGCGGGGCGGGAGCCTGCTTTGGCTGCATGAACAGGATCCGAGCGACAATCTCAGGTCGCTGCTGCAGATCGAGGTGTTGCCGGGAACCCTGATCACATCCGCCCCCGAGACCGGGCGGACACCCCTGCAGTTCAGCGTGCGAAAGGGAATGGACATTCTGCTCGGCGGGCCGCCGGCTCAGCCCCTGGTAGTGAATGGCGCACACGCACTATTGCCCGCCAAACACCGGCACTGGGAGCCGATCGCCCGCGTGCTGGGCCCGGCCGCGGCCTGGAACGAGACCGGCCCTCTGCAGGGCAAGGTACAACGCGATCCACTGCTCGGAGAGCGCAAGGGACCACACCTGGTCGGACTCGGCCTGCAACAGGGACAGGCGCGCATCCTGGTGCTGGGCGATAGCGACCCGGTACGCAATAGCCAGCTGGGCGTCGCTGGCAATCGCGAGATCCTGCTGGGGATGGTCAACTGGCTGACCGGCAACCAGCTGAGCACGGCCACCACGGCTCCGGACATGCAGATTCAGTGGAAGGCAGACACCGGCACCCGCCTGGCCCTGGCGCAGCTGCTGGGCGGGCCGCTGTTGCTGGCCCTGATCGGTCTTGCAATCCGCTGGCGGCGGAGGCGCGCCTGATGCGCCTGCACGGCATCGACCGCCTGATCGCCGCGCTGGCCCTGCTGCTGATCGGCCTGTTGACCGCCCGGCAGCTGCAGGGGCCTGCCGCCCCACCCCTGACCTCCGTGGATCCGGACCAGGTGCAGGAGATCCGGGTATTCGAGAAGGGAAAACTCCGCCTGGCGTTTCTGCGCGATGCCCAGGGATGGCTGCTCAGTCACCCCGAAATCGTGCGTGCACGCCCCCCGCGTGTCGCCAACCTGCTGGCCCTGCTCAAGGCCCCTAGCCGCGCCCACTGGCCGGCCAGTGCGGCCCTGCGCCAACAGGCCGGACTGGATACGCCCGCGCGCGAGGTGGACTTCGGAAAGCTGCGCATCGCCTTCGGCGGCACCAGCATCCCGGCCGGCCAGCGCTATGTGCTGGTGGGTGATCAGGTCCACCTGATCGATACCTTCTGGTTCGATCTGGCCGGACTGCCGGCCAGCCACTTCGAGGCACAGTGATGCCGGAACTGCCGGAGGTGGAAACCAGCCGCCGCGGGATCGCTCCCCACGTCGTGAGTCGTCAGGTCACCGGCGTGGTGGTGCGACAACCGCGACTGCGCTGGCCGATACCCCCGCTCGACCACCTGCTGGGGCAGGCGGTACAAGGGGTCGACCGGCGAGCCAAGTACCTGCTGATCCACTTCGACCATGGCACCCTGATTCTCCACCTGGGTATGTCCGGCAGCCTACGGGTATTGGATGCCCGCAGTGCGCCCCGTCCTCACGACCACTTTGAGCTGCAATTCGACCATCTGACGTTGCGCCTGCGCGATCCGCGCCGATTCGGTGCGGTACTGTGGACGAGCGACCCACCCGAGCAACACGCCCTGCTGTGCCAACTCGGCCCAGAACCCCTGTCACCGGAGTTCGACACCGACTACCTCTACGCCCAGGCCCAACGCCGGCGCGTGGCCATCAAGCAGCTCATCATGGACAGCAAGGTAGTAGTCGGGGTGGGCAACATCTACGCCACCGAGGCGCTGTTCCAGGCCGGCATCCATCCCGCAAGACGCTGCGACAGGATCTCCCGCCGGCGTATCGGCGACCTGGTGGAGCGGATAAAGGCCGTGCTCGAGGCGGCAATTGCGCAGGGCGGCACCACCCTGCGGGACTTTCAGCAACAGGACGGACGCCCCGGCTACTTCGCCCAGGCCCTGCACATCTATGGTCGCGCGGGCGAGCGCTGCCCCCGCTGCGGGAGCACCATCAAGGCCCGACCGATCGGCCAGCGCACCAGTGCCTGGTGCCCACACTGCCAACGGTGAGCCGGCAGGACAGCCGCGGTGGCATCACGGAGAAGCCCAACATACAATGGACGCGATATTTAGAACCGCAGCAGTAAGCGGTCGCTTTTTTCCACCAAACCAGGAGAGAGAAATGATGCGAAGACTCGCAGGCGCAGCCTGCCTGCTGTTGCTCGCCGGCAGCATCTCGGCCGCAGGCGATCCCAAGGCGGGACGCACCAAGTCCGAGGCCTGTCTGGGCTGCCACGGCATCCCCGATTACAACAATGTCTACCCCACCTATCACGTTCCGCGGCTGGCCGGGCAACACGCCGAATACATCGTGGCCGCCCTGAAGGAATACGCGAACGACAACCGCCAGCACCCCACGATGACGCCGCAGGCCCAAAGCCTGAGTGAGCAGGACATGGCCGATATTGCGGCCTTTTGGGAAGGCCTGGGGAAGCAGTGAGGAGCACGCATCATGAATAGAATACTGATTGGCGGCTGCATCGCCGCATTGCTGCTGAGCGGCAGCGTTCTGGCACGGGGCAATCCCGAGGCAGGCAAGGCCAAGGCCCAGGTGTGTTCCGGTTGCCATGGTGCCGAGGGCATCAGCCCTACCGGTGCCTTCCCGAACATCGGCGGACAGCACGAAGACTATCTGCTGCACTCACTCAAGGCCTACAAGTCCGGGGATCGCAAGAACCCCATCATGCAAGGCCAGGTAGGGGCCCTGAACGAGCAGGACATGAAGGACCTGGCGGCCTATTTTGCCAACCTTCCCGGTGCCCTGCGCGACGTGAACTTCCAGCCCTGACCGCTTCCCGCCCCCCGATGTTCGGGAGGGCGGGTTAGTCGCTTCGAACGGCCGAGTCCGACAGGCTGCTAGCTCATCATTTGCTAACCCAGGCGGCACCGACGCCACGCGGATCCGAGGCAGCGCTGAGCCTGCCGTTCTCGCGATTCCAGTGTACCGCCTGCATGTTGCCATAGGGCTCGTCCAGCTCGTGTAGCTTGTGGCCGAGCGCTTCCAGATAGACCCGCGTCTTGGAGGTAAAGGCGCCCGGCTCGAACTGGATCTCGTCCGGCAGGTACTGGTGATGAAACCTGGCCTTGCCCACCCAGTGGTCCACCGGTGCGCCGGCCACCGCCTGTAGCACACCGATCAGCACCATGCTGATGATCCGCGATCCGCCGGGTGTGCCAAGCACCCCGACCTGCCCTTCGTTCTCGACAAAGGTGGGCGTCATGCTCGAGAGCATGCGCTTGCCGGGCGCAATGGCGTTGGCCTCATTGCCCACCAGCCCATAGACATTGGGCACGCCCGGCTTGATGGAGAAGTCGTCCATCTCGTCGTTGAGCAATATGCCGGTGCCCGGCGCCACGAAGCCGGAACCGAAGAGGTAGTTGATCGAGAGGGTGGCAGCAACCCGGTTGCCCTCATTGTCGATGATCGAAAAGTGGGTGGTATCAGCACCCTTGGGCACGTCGGGTTTGAAGGGACGACTGGGCGTCGCCCGCTCAGGGTCTAAGTCCGCAGCGCGCTCGCGCGCATAACCGGGGTCGGTCAGTCGTTCAACCGGCACCTGGACGAAATCGGCATCGCCGAGATAGCGGGCCCGATCCTCGTAGGCACGACGCATCACCTCGGCCATCAGATGGACCTGCTGGGCCGACGGCTTCTGCGTGGCCTGCAGGGCATCGAGCATGTTGAGCATTTCGATCAGCACCACCCCTCCGGAGGAAGGGGGCGGCGCGCTCACCACCCGATACCCCTGAAATCGCCCCATCACCGGTTCGCGTTCCACCACTCGGTAAGCGCTCAGGTCCTTGCTGGACCAGATGCCGCCGGCGGCCTGTACCGCAGCAACCAGGCGGTCTGCCACCTCGCCGGCATAGAAGCCCGCCCTGCCGGCACCAGCGATTCGCGTCAACGTCTCTGCCAGGTCCTGCTGCACGACCCGGTATCCGAGCGGCGGCACCTCGCCGTCCTTCAGAAACAACTGCGCTGCCGCCGGCGATGCGCGCAGGGCCTCCAGACGACGCTCCGCAAAACGCCGGTAACGTTCGTCCACGAGGAAGCCTTCCCTTGCCAGGCGGATCGCCGGTGCCAGCACCAGCGACAGGGGCAACCGGCCGTAGTGGCGGGCGATGTGCACCAGGGCGGCCGGCTCCCCGGGGATCCCTGCCGCGAGCGGGCCGTCGATGCTTGCACGTGGTATCGGCTCGCCGTCGGCATCCAGGTACATATCGCGCCGGGCTTGCAACGGGGCCCGTTCACGCCCATCCACCATTACCTCGAAGCCGTCACTGGCGCGATGCAGCAGCCAAAAGCCGCCGCCGCCGAGGCCAGAGCTATACGGTTCGACGACCGCCAGTACCGCGCTCACCGCAACCGCCGCGTCGAAGGCATTGCCCCCCGATTCCAGTATCGCTATCCCCGCCGCAGTCGCCTCCGGGTGGGCACTGGCCACCGACTGGCCCTGTGGTACAAGAGCGCGCGCGGGGGCGGCGGACACCCACGCTGCGACCAGCAGGCAGAACGCAAAAAGGCCCCGCGAAGGGGCCTTCGTCAATAACGCGCGCATTCAATCAGCCTGCCGCGGCGGTAATGCGTTCGTATTTGGCCTTCAGCTCGTCTTCGTTCTCCTTGTGCTCCGGATCGGGAATGATGCAGTCCACCGGACAGACGTCGACGCACTGGGAGGTCTCGTAATGGCCGACACACTCGGTGCAAAGATTCGGGTCGATCTCGTAGATCTCCTCGCCCTGGTAGATTGCCCCGTTTGGGCACTCCGGCTCACACACATCGCAGTTGATGCATTCATCAGTAATAATCAAGGCCATGGGACCACTCCTGCACTACTGGTTTATCGATATCGAGATGCGCGCAACCCGCCTCAGACGCATTCCTTGTTTGCCAGGACCCGGCGCACCTCGGGATGAACGAATTCTGACACATCCCCGCCCAAGGCCGCGATTTCCCTCACCAATGTCGATGATATGAAGGCATATTGCTCAGCCGGCGTGAGAAAGATGGTCTCGATCTCCGGGGCCAACCGCCGGTTCATTCCGGCCAGCTGAAACTCGTATTCGAAGTCGGACACCGCGCGCAAGCCTCGAATGACGAGATTTGCACCGATTTCCCGGCAAAAATGCATTAACAGCCCAGAAAAGGGCCGAACTTCAACATTTGACATATCCTGCAGGACCAGCTCGGCCAGCGCCACACGCTGGCCGATATCACACACCGGCTGCTTCGAGGTGTCCTGTGCCACTGCGACCACGACCCGCTCGAACAGCCGGGCCGCGCGCGCGACCAGGTCGGTGTGCCCATTGGTAATGGGGTCGAAGGTACCGGGGTATACCGCAACATTTTGCAAGGACAGACCCCCTCGGGTGCCAAAAAACAGGCGACTATTCTAACGAAAGCGACAGAATTCAACCATTGCGCTGCATCAAACGAAAGGTGGCCTGACCTGCGCGGCCCTCGCGGTAGATCTCCCATTCAGGCGGCAGATCGGGCCAAGGATGATGACTGTCCTGCTCCAGGTAGATCCAGGCGCGTCTGGCCAGCAACCCCTGGCCCTCGAGGGTACGACAGATCTCGCCCAGCAGGCGGTCGGCAAAAGGGGGGTCGATAAAGACGATATCGAAGGGACCACTCGCCGACTCGAGGTAGCGCCGCGCGTCGCACTGGAGGACGCGCCCCTGGCCCCCGAAGCCGAGCTCTTGCAGGTTCTCGCGCAGTTGCTCCGCCGCTGGCCGCGCCTGCTCCACGAATACCGCCTCGGCCGCGCCGCGCGATAGCGCCTCCAGCCCCAGAGCGCCGCTCCCCGCGAACAGGTCCAGAACCCGCCGCCCTGCAACCTCCCCCTGCAGCCAGTTGAACAGGGTCTCGCGCACCCGGTCGGCGGTCGGACGCAGGCCGCGACCCGGAGGGAAATTCACCCTGCGCCCCCGACAGCTGCCCCCGACGATGCGCAACTGGTTGCGCCCGCGACTCACTCCGCCTTGCCACCCACGACCACGGTGATGCTGCGATCAGGATCGATCCGGCGCACAAAGGCATCGCGTACATCTGCGAGAGTCACTGCCGCGATGCGCCTGGGCACCTGCTCCAGCCAATCCAGGGGCAGGTCATAGAAGCCGATCATGGCGATGTATTGGGCAATCTTGCCGTTGTTCGCGATCTGCAGCGGGAATCCACCCACCAGATTCTTCTTGGCGGCATCCAGCGCCTCCTTGGCCGGGCCCTGCTGCACGAAATCTGCAAGCGTCTGACGCATTACTTCCAGGGCCTCATCCGCCTTGTCGTTCTTCGTCTGCGCTGCCATTACGAAAGGACCGGCCGCGCGCATGGCGCTGAAATAGCTGTAAACACTGTAGGACAGACCGCGCTTGTTGCGCACCTCGTCTCCCAGAATCGACACCAGCGAGCTGCCGCCCAGCACATGGTTGCCGACATACAGTGGGAAATAATCGGGATCGCCCCGCCGTATGCCCAGCTGTCCTATCAAAATATGGGTCTGCGAAGAGGGGAACACCTCGCGCAACTCGCCGCCTTTTACCGGCTTCGGCTCGGGCAGGTCCGGCGCGTGCTGTCCCTTTGGCAGACCGGCAGTCACCCGCTCGGCAATCTGCTCCGCCGTCGCCCGATCCACCGCGCCCACCATCGCGATCACCGCGTTGGCACCCACGTAATACTGCCGGTGGAACTGCCGCAGTTGCGCCTTGTCGACCCGCTGCAGCGACTGTTCGGTGCCCCCTGGCGGATGTGCATAAGGATGCTCACCGTAGAGGGTGCGGTAGAAGCGTTCAGACGCGATACCACCCGGTTTCTGCAGCAGCTGACGACGCGCGACCAGCATCTGTTCCCGGACTCGGTCTATGGCATCGGCATCGAAGCGCGGTTCGGCCAGCACCTTTGCCAATGTGGTGATCGCCACCTCACGCGTGGGCTCTTCGCTCAGGGTACGCACCGATACCCAAGCCATATCGCGCAGCGAGCCCGAACCCATATCGATACCGCGATTCTCCAGCCGCGACGCCAGGGCGTCTGCATTCCACTCGCCCGCCCCCTCGGTGAGCATGGCGTTGGTGAAGGCAGCAAGTCCCGCCAGTTCACCATCCCGGGCGCTGCCGGCATCGAACACCACCCGCACATCGAGCATCGGAAGGGCATCGGTCTCGACGAAGATCACCTTGGCACCCTTGCTGGTGGTCCAGGACTGCAACTGGGGCGTGGCCGCCGGCAACAGCCCGCTCAGCAGACTCAGAAGGAGCAGCAGCAGCCAGCGTGCGGAATCTCGAACTACCGTCATTCTCAAGCTCCTGTCAGTCGCCATACATCACCCCTTTGGTCACGGGAAGCGCCACCCCCGGCCGGCCCGCCTGGTCGGTGGGCTGCGGTACCAGGGTGGCGACCGTCAGGTTGTCCTCGACCAGGTACTTGCGCGCCACCGCCTGCACCTGCTCCGGTGTCACCGCGCGCAGTCGCTCGATCTCCTTGTCCAGCAGCCGCCAGTCCAGTCCAACGGTCTCGAGCATGCCGATCTCCATCGCCTGATAGAAGATCGAATCGGCCTGGTAGACCTTGGCCGCGATCGCCTGGGTCACCACCCGGTCCAGCTCCTCGCGACTGACCGGCTCATCCCGGAGGCGGCGGATCTGCTCGCGCAATGCCTTCTCGATATCGGCGGTCGTATGCCCCTCGGTCGGACTGCCATCGAACAGGAACATGCCCGGCAGGCGCGAATAGGTATCGTAGGAGGCGCCGGACGAGGCAGCGATCTTCTGGTGTCTGACCAGCTCGCGACTGAGCCGGGCGCTGGCACCGCCGTCCAGAACTGCAGCGGCCACCGCCAGGGCATAGGACTCCCAGTCGGGCTTGGCGGTGCCCACATTGGGGACCTTGTACCCCATCAGCAGGTAGGGTTGCTTCGCGGGCGCCTTCACCACCACCCGGGTAATGCCGCGCTGCACCGGCTCCACCGGGCGGCGGGGCTCGGGGACCTTGGCGGCGGGAATGCTGCCGAAGTGCTTCTTCGCCAGGGCCAGCACCTGCTCCGGATCCACGTCACCCACCACCACCAGGGTCGCATTGTTCGGCTGGTACCACATGTCGTACCAGCGCTTAAGTGCCGTTATCTGCATATTTCGCAGGTCGTCCATCCAGCCGATGACCGGGTTCTGATAGGGGGAGGCGCGCCAGCCCACCGCCATCAGCTGCTCATAGGTCAAACCGGTGGGGCTGTCATCGGTACGCATCCGCCGCTCCTCCATGACTACCGCCAACTCTTTCTTGAACTCCTTGGGGTCGAAGGTGACATTACGCATGCGGTCGGCCTCCAGCTCCAGCGCCCTGTCCAGGTGGTCCACCGAAAGGGTCTCGAAATAGGCGGTGTAGTCGCGACCGGTGAAGGCATTCTCGGTACCGCCGAGGGCGGCGACGATGCGCGAGAACTCCCCTGGCGGATAGGTCTTGGTCCCTTTGAACATCATGTGTTCGAGCAGATGCGACAGACCGGTGCGCCCGGCCTCCTCGTAGCTGCTGCCGATCTTGTACCAGACCTGGCTGACGAACACCGGCGCGCGGTGATCTTCCTTGACGATGACCTTCATGCCGTTGTCCAGCATGAACTCGTGGGTCGGCGCACTGGCCGACAGTGCCGAGCCGGACAATCCGACCAGCAACATGACCAACAACAATCGCTGAAACATGACGCGTGGTTACTCCTGAATCGGCCGCAGATGATAGGATGCAGCGGGGTGAAAATCCGGCCGCGACATTCTTCCAAGCGGCGTGGACGACTGCAAGGGAAATCCCGTACTCAGACACCGCCCCCTGCGGGCGGTTCCCGATCTCCCTAGCCCGGATATTTCGTCCGGGGGCGCGATGATCGTGCCGAGATGGGCGTTCTCGAGCGGATTTCCGACCGAATCAATAGCCGGCCTATTAGTGAGGGAGGAAATACCGCTCGAGGGTGGCCAGATCGGTGCGAGGGCGCGTCCAGCGTTGGCTTGGTAACATTTCGTTCCCCGCTGATAGACGAAGAATGTCTTTAGCGACCAGCGAGTTATCAGTTTTTTTAGCGACCGGGTGAAATATCCGGGCTAAGGAATATCTGATTAATTCCTCCCCCCGCTTGCGGGGGAGGTTAGGAGGGAGGCAAGCCATTGTTTGGACTCCCCCTCCTGGCCCCCCCGCAAGCGCGGGAGGTGAAAAATCGAATTTTTCAGACCTTCCCCAAGAATGGAAGCAAGATGTTTGGATTTGGCAGAAAGAAGCAGGCCGAGGCCGAGAAACCAGAGAACAAGCCGGGTCTATTCGCCCGCCTCAAGCAGGGACTCTCGCGCACCCGCGCCACCCTCAGCGATGGCCTGGCGGATCTGCTGCTGGGCAAGAAGCAGATCGACGACGAGCTCCTCGAGGAGCTGGAAACGCTGCTGCTCACCGCGGACGTGGGCGTCGATACCACGCGCAAGATCATCGACGAGCTCACCGAACGGGTGAGACGCAAGGAGCTATCCGATCCGCAGGCCCTGCGCGGCGTGCTGCAGGAACTGCTGGAGGGCATTCTCGAGGCTGCCGACAAGCCGGTGCGCCAGAGCGCCCCGGGCAAGCCGCAGGTAATCCTGATGGTGGGCATCAACGGGGCCGGCAAGACCACCACCATCGGCAAGCTGGCAAAGCGGCTCAAGGACGAGGGGCAAAAGGTCATGCTCGCCGCCGGCGACACCTTCCGCGCAGCCGCGGTCGAGCAGCTGCAGACCTGGGGCGAGCGCAACGACATTCCCGTTATCTCCCAGGCGACGGGCGCGGATGCCGCCTCGGTGATCTTCGACGCCCTGCAGGCAGCCCAGGCCCGCGGCATGGACGTGCTGATCGCCGATACCGCCGGGCGTCTGCACACCAAGAGCAACCTCATGGAAGAACTGGCCAAGATCGCCCGGGTGATGAAGAAGCTCGACCCGGACGCCCCCCACGAGGTGATGCTGGTGGTGGATGCGGGCACCGGGCAGAACGCGCTGGCCCAGGCAGAGCAGTTCGACCAGGCGGTGCCGCTCACGGGCATCACCCTGACCAAGCTCGATGGCACCGCCAAGGGCGGTATCGTGTTCGCCATTGCCGACCGCCTGAAGATTCCGATCCGCTTCATCGGCGTCGGCGAGAGCATCGAGGACCTGCGGCCCTTCGATGCGCATGAATTCGTGGAGGCGCTGTTCGAGCAATGACGGCCACGCAGCGGCATGCGATCCCATGATCCGTTTCGACAACGTCGCCAAACGGTACCCCACCGGCCGTGAAGGCCTGGCCGGGGTGAGCCTGGAGGTGGCCCCCGGCGAGCTGGTCTTCGTCACCGGCCACTCGGGGGCGGGCAAGAGCACCCTGCTGAAACTGATCGGCCTGCTCGAACGGGCGACCCGCGGACAGGTCTGGGTCAATGGGCGCAACCTCAACCGCCTGAGCGAGCGGGATGTTCCCTACCATCGGCGCGAGGTGGGCATGATCTTCCAGGACCACCGCCTGCTGCACGACCGCACCGTGTTCGACAACATCGCGCTGCCCCTGGTGGTGGCGGGCATGGGACACCAGGAGATTCAGCGTCGGGTACGCGCCGCCCTGGACAAGGTCGGCCTGCTGGGCAAGGAACGCAGCCTGCCGATCACCCTGTCGGGTGGTGAGCAGCAGCGGGTCGGTATCGCCCGCGCGCTGGTGAGCAAGCCGCCCGTGCTGCTGGCGGACGAGCCGACCGGCAACCTCGACCCGGAGCTGTCACGGGAGATCATGGATCTGTTCCTGCAGTTCAATCAGGTCGGCGTCACCATCCTGATCGCCACCCACGACATCGAGCTGATCAGCCGCTTGGGCCGACGCATCGTGCAGCTGCGGGAGGGACGTATTCAGCACGATACGGGCCTGGCCGCATGAAGCGGCGCGGCCCGAAACAGCCCGGTTTTCGGCGCAATCGCAATCCGCTGCGCTGGCTGCTGCGCCATGCCCAGAACGCCGTGGCCGCACTGGGCCGGCTGGCGCGGCATCCGCTGGCCACCCTGATGACCGCCTCGGTGATCGGCATCGCCATCGCCCTGCCCAGCGGACTCTATCTGTTGATCGACAACGTCCGCGCCCTGACCGGCAACTGGGACGGGGCCTCCAGCATCTCGCTGTTCCTGGCCGAAGACATTGACGACCGCGAGGCCGAAAAGGTGCGCCAGACCATCGCCGCCCGCCCGGACGTGGCAGAGGCCAGATTGATCACCCGCGAGCAGGCGCTGGCAGAGTTTCGCCAGCGCTCGGGGTTCGGCGAGGCGCTGGACCTGCTCGACCGCAATCCCCTGCCGCCAGTGGTCCTGGTGCGGCCCGCATCCGGCGCCGCCTCGGCCGACGCCACGGAGCGGCTCGCGCAGGACCTGCAGCGCTACCGCGAGATCGACCTGGTGCGCGTCGATCTGCAGTGGGTGCGCCGGCTCGAGGCGATCACCCGCACCCTCGAGCGGGGCATCTACGTTCTGGCCGGCCTGCTCGGGGCGGCGGTGCTGCTGATCGTCGGCAACACCGTGCGCCTGGAGATCCAGAATCGACACGGCGAGATCGAGGTGGTGAAACTGGTGGGAGGCACCAATGCCTTCATCCGCCGGCCCTTCCTCTACGAGGGCTTCTGGTACGGCCTGCTGGGCGCGCTGATCGCCATCGTGCTGGTGGTTGGGGGGCTATGGCTGATGCAGGGACCGGTGCAGCGCCTTGCCGGTCTCTACCAGTCCAGTTTCAGCCTCGACATCTTCACCTCGGGTACTCTACTGGGCGTACTGCTCGGCGGACCCTTGCTGGGGCTGGCAGGTGCCTGGCTGGCGGTCAGCCGGCACCTGGCCCGCATCCAGCCCGAATAGGCGAATCCCGTTCCCGCCTGACCCAGGTCAAAATTCCTTCCGTTTTGTATGGAAAATACTTTTCAACCCCGGAACTTCTGCCAAAATTAGCACTCGAACGTTGCGAGTGCTAAACATGGGCGTCGCTCCAGAAGAGGGGCGTCCTGGAAGAACAAGCAAGAGGAGTTCAGACCAATGACGACCCAATCGACAACCTTTCCCGCCCTGCTGCCCACCGGCAGCATGGAATCCTATATCAGCGCAGCCTTTCAGCTGCCGATGCTGACCGCGGAACAGGAACACGACCTGGCGGTGCGTTGGCGCGACCAGAAAGATCTGGAGGCGGCGCGCCAGCTGGTGCTCTCGCACCTGCGCTTCGTGGTGCGCGTCGCCCGCGGTTACAGCGGCTATGGTCTGCCGCAGAACGACCTGATCCAGGAAGGAACGGTCGGACTCATGAAGGCCGTGCGCCGTTTCGACCCGGAGATGGGGGTGCGCCTGGTGTCTTTCGCGGTGCACTGGATTAAGGCGGAGATCCATGAGTACATCCTGCGCAACTGGCGGATCGTCAAGGTGGCCACCACCAAGGCACAGCGCAAGTTGTTCTTCAATCTGCGCAGCTCGAAGAAGCGCCTGGGGTGGTTCACCCAGGAAGAGATCGAGGGTGTCGCCGAGGATCTGGGTGTGAAGCCCGAAACGGTGATCGAGATGGAATCACGCATGAGCAGTCACGACGTGGCCTTCGATCCGCTCGAGGCCGACGAGGATGACAACGCCACGTTCACCCCCTCGGCCTATCTGGCCGACCTGCGGGAAGAGCCCTCGACCCTGCTGGAGGCCGAGGACACCGAGCAGCATGAGCACGAACTGCTGATGCAGGCCCTGCAAGAGCTGGACGACCGCAGCCGCGATATCCTGCAACGCCGCTGGCTGAGCGAGAAGAAAGAGACCCTGCACGAGCTGGCCGCCGAGTACGGCGTCTCTGCCGAGCGCATCCGCCAGATCGAGAAGGCGGCGATGAAGAAACTGCGCAAGGCCATGGGCGACGACTCCTCGCTCGCCGCCTGAACGGCCGGTTGATCCAAATAAAAAAGCCCGCGCTCAGCGCGGGCTTTTTTATTTGGTGTGTAGCCCGGATGAAAGCCGCCAGGCGGAATCCGGGAAAGAGCGGTGCGCGAAAATCCGCCGAGAACCCGGATTTCGCTCCGCTCCATCCAGGCTACAGGGCTTCTCGTTGGGCTCACCTCAACCGGCAAGGATCACCGAAAAGAAGCTCAACCAGGCGATCACGATCAGAGTGATCACGATGGTCATGGGGAAATTTTGAAAGCTGAACATATCAACTGCTCCGTTCTGCAAAATAGGTCATTCTGCCGCCGTTATGACCCGCCAACACCTCAGTCGGCGGCCTTTTTCTCGGCGTTCTTGTCGTCCGCCTTGGCCTGGCGCTCGCGATTGCCGGGGATCAGCGGGTCATCGTCGTCCATCAGGATCCGATAGGCCGGCCCTTCCATGTCGTCGTACTGGCCGCTCTTCACGGTCCACAGGAAAAACACCACGGCCACTGCCATCAATCCGACTGCCAGAGGGATGAGCAGAAAAAGGATTTCCATGAGTGGCCTCGTGTTTTACTAAGTTCTAATATACTGGTTTTCAGCGCGGATTGGAACCAGCAGATCCGGCTCCGCCGGATTGTGACAACCGAACCTCGCAGCGCAGCCCCGCAGGAATGCGATAGCCTGCATTCTCCAAGTTTAGGCGCACACGAAAGGTGCCGCTGCCCGGATCGATGACCGGGTCCACACGATCGACTACAGCCACCACCTCACCGCCCGGAGGGCCGAGCAGCGAGATAGTCGCCTGCTGTCCTGCCGCGACGGCACCAAAATATCTGGCGGGCAGGATTGCTTCCCCATGAAGCGGGTCGAGCGAAGCCAGCTTCAGTACCGGCCGATCTCCCAACAGCTCGCCCGGATCGATCTCACGCTCGATGACCACCCCGTCGATCGGACTACGCAGCTGACGCAGTTTTAGCCGCTCTCGGGCCTCCACCGCCTCGACCTCAGCGAGGCGAATATCCATCTCGATATCATCCTTCTCTTCCGGGGTCAGCATCTTCATTTCGTATAGCGCCTGGTTGCGCTTCAGCTTCCGCTTGCCCCTTGCGATGCGCACCTGGGCGCGCTGCAGGGCGGCGCGCTCCAGCCCATCGGTCAGCTTCACCAGCACCTGCCCCTTGCGCACCTGGCTGCCGCGCTCTACCGCCACCTGCCGCACCACGCCTGGCGATCCGCCCCCTAGATCCACCTCCATGCTGGGCTCCAGCAGGCATTCGAAATGCTCTGACGAGACTGAATCTGTCGATTCGGCCACAGCAACCTCCGACAGCCCCAGGGCGATCGACAGAGCCACCCCCACCAAGGTCTTGCTTCGCACCTTCATTCGCCTCTCCCGGCAAAGGCCATTGTGTCCTCTTCCTGCTCATCCTGGCGTTCCACCCAATAACGCTGGCGGGCCGCCGCACGCTCCGCCCGCCACTGCAACAAACGCATCAGGCCCAAGGCCCAGTGTCCTCCGCGCAACCATGGCATCCAGGCACCGCCCCACTCTCTCGCCAAGGCATCGTCTCGTGACAGCCAGTACTGCACGACGCCCGGATCACCCTGGCGCGCGCAACGACCTTCGAGCTGGCGGTCTATCCGCCGCGCCGCCTGGCAGGCAGTGAGCAGCACATGCAAGCCGCCGCGCTCCACCACCCGCGGATGAACCTTGATGTCGGTTCCACGGCCGGCCATCTGCGTCGTTACAGTCACCTGCCCGGGCTGCCCAGCAGCCGCGACCAGCTCTGCCTCCTCCGCCGATTGCCGCGCATTGAGTACTCGATGATCGACTTGCAGCGCGCCCAGCGCGCCAGACAAGGCTTCAGACGCAGCGACGCTGTCACAGCCCGCCAGTACTGCCGAGCCCTCGGCCCGGAGTCTGCTGATATGCCGTGCCAGCGCCTGCCACTTGGCATGTTCGTCACGATAGGCCCTTGGCGGCCGCACCGCCCGCCGCACGGGGCGGTGGGTTGGGACCCTAACGACTGGCAACCCGTATACTCGCCACAGCTCGGTGGCCACTTCCTTGGCGGTTCCACTCAAGCCGCAGAGGTGATGATATCGACGAAAGAAACGTTGATAGCTGATCCGCGCCAGGGTCCGGTTCGGCGCGCTCGGCTCGAGCCCCTCTTTGAGCTCTACCAATTGATGGAGCCCCTGCGACCATTGGCGATCCGGCATCACCCGCCCCGTATGAGGATCGACGATCTGGACCTTCCCGTCACGCACCAGGTAATCCCTGTCCCGCATCAACCGGTGATGCGCCGTGAGTGCCTGCACTGCCAGCGCTTGGCGTCGCCGCTGACCGGCCCATAGACCACCCCAGCTCCGGGTGGCCTCTGCCACTCTGTGCTCGCCGCCGGGCGTCAGTTCTACCCCGCTCTTTCCGTCCAGAATCTGGAAGTCCAACGCCGGTCGCAGGTTCTCCGCAAGCCTCAGCGCCTCACGATACACCGCCTCACTGCCATCACCTTCCCCAGGCCCCGACAAGATCAACGGTGTACGTGCCTCGTCGATCAGTATGCTGTCTGCTTCATCCACCAGCGCGAAATGCAAGCCGCGGAGAAACAGACCGCCACTCGGATCCTCGGAGGAGATCCCTCGAAGCCAACGCTCCGTGCCCCAATCTCCACCCAACCGCACTTGGTCTCGCAGATAGTCGAATACCAGGATCTTGTTATCGCAATAGGTGACGTGGCAGGCATAGGCGTCCCGGCGATCCGCATCGGTGCGTTGCGCAGTAGCGCATCCTACCCGCAGTCCCAAGGCAGCGTAGAAGGGCGCAAACTCCTTCGCATCGCGTGCCGCCAAATAGTCGTTCACCGTGATCAGGTGCACTGGCACCCCAGCCAGTCCCGCAGTAGCGGCCGCGATAGCCGACGTGAGGCTCTTCCCCTCCCCGGTTGCCATCTCGGCCAATGTGCCCCGCATCAACAGGCGGGCTCCACGCAGCTGCTCATCGTGTGGCCGCAAACCGAGAACATGACGCGACACCGCGCTCAGCAACGCAAAACCCTCTACCATCGCCATCTCATTGAAGCCCTGCCGAAGCAACCGGCGCCTCAATCCTGGAATCAGCTCTTGCAGCTCGACAAGGGAATGACCTTCGATAGCTGCGAAGCGTGCCCGAACCCGTCTCACGAAATCCAATGCCAGGCGGTCACGGCCCAGCAGGCGCGCGACAATTGGCGCGCTCAGGTGGCGTAGGTTCCGCTCGAATGCGTCGCGGCGGCGCTGTCGCCGTTCTGGGCGAGCAAGGGGATCGGCCGGCAGACGGGGCAGCATGAATTTAGACATCGAAATGCCTCAGGAACAGCGCGTGCAGCGCCCGCTCGAGGCGCGGCAGGAGGGGCTCTGGCGAAAACACGAAGCGCAGATAGACCCGCTCTTCCGGCAACTCGAGCAGATTGGGCTCGACCGTCAGATCGACCACAAAGCCCGCCTGCAGTGTTTCCGGCAGCTCCGCTTGCTGCGCATCTCCGGATCCGGGCATCTCGACCCATGGTCCCCCGCCGGCAACCGTCAGAACGCGGCTGGGGACCCTGCGCGTTGCGCCAGGAACGATACTCAGCACGCGCGCCCGAAGCACAGTATCCAAATCGCTCACCCGGCGCGCCTCCACCCGGCCAGGCGATGCGCGGATCAGGTCGTACCCGGCCTGATCGACGAAACCCCTGACAGTGAGTTCGCCATCGCGCAGAACCAGGCCAACCGCCGTTCCCCGGGGCAACAATCGTCCCGGGAGATCCTGCGCCATCGGAAGATGGAGTGCGCCGGTTCGGGGCGCACGCACCGTGAGTGATGCCATGCGTTCACGCATTCGCCGCACCTGCGCCGAGGCATACCGCACCGCCTCACCTGCCAGGGCACGCTCCGCCCGATCGCGGCCTGCCGCCAGCTCGCGCGCCCGAGCCTGCTCGAGGCGTGCCTGAGCGACCTGATAACGGTTGTCCAGTTCATCGTTTCGGCACTCGAACAGCGGCTGGCCTTTCACGACCATCTGACCGGTGGTCGACAGCACACGCTCGACTTGGCAGGGCTCTGCCAGACGCAGGCGGGCCGTGTCCGGGGCCCAGGCCACGCCTTCCACCACCAGGTTGTGCGGAAACGGCACCAAGGCGACCAGTGCCCACAAGGCACCCGCGCCTCCCAACAGCAGGGCGTACCCGCGCACGCGCTTGCGGCGAATGGAAAGGGTCTGCACCAGGCGCCAAAACTTTCCGAGGAGGGGTATCAACAGGCTTCCGGTCAGAGCCCACATCGCCAGCACGATTCCGATTGCGAAGAACTGACCCGACACGTACAGCAGAATTCCGGCCACCAGCAGGGTCCGGTAGACAAAAGACAGGGCCGCATAGCCCACCAGCCAGGGACGTTCTCCAGGCGCCTGCGCGGCCGACCGTGCGCTGCGATCCCCTAACAACCAGCGGCGGGCCAGATAGGCCACTTGCTCGTTGGCCCGCTTGGCCAGGTTTGGCATTTCCAACCAGTCCGCCAGCACGAAATAGCCATCGAACTTCAGAAGCGGGTTGCCATTCACCAACAGGCTGGAAACCACCCCAATCAAAATCAAATGCCAGGCCATCGATCGTGCCAGCCCTGGCTCGGCGTTCACCCAAAAAAACAATGCCATGGCGGCAATCAGCAATTCCGCCATGATGCCGGCACCGGCGACTGTCATGCGACGATATCGAGATTCGAATGATGTCGAGGCAGACGCATCCACATATGGAATTGGCATGAAGACGAGCAACATGACGCCCATCTCATGCACTTCCCCACCCCAGCGTTTGACCGCCCATCCATGGGCCAGCTCGTGAATGGCTTTGACCAGCGGATAGAGCACAGCGACAGCGGCCAGACCTTCGAGGCTGAACAACTGATCGCGCAGGGGCTCCCGCAAGTCTTCGAAATGGACTCCACCCACTACTGCCGCCAATCCGACTACCAGTAACCACACTGCCATGCCGGCGCGGCTGAACAGTGGCGCAACCAGTGGCAGGGTGCGCTGCAGGAAAAGATCCGGATCCCACAGCGGCATCTTGACTGAAAGCGGCGAGCGCAGATACTGGATCCAACGCGCCCGACGATGCCGCTTGTGGCGACGTTGGAACTCGTCCAACCATGCGCTGGCCGGCAAATGGATCAGGTCCGCCTGATGCAATCTGCCGAGCAACTCTATTATCTCGCCCTGGGTCGGTGCCGCATCGCCCAATGTCTCACAAAGCTCGCGCCACAAGCGATCCAGGGTACGATGGCCGTCGCAGCGTCCGACCAACGCCCACCCCCGCTCGTTGAGCCGGAAATGCTTGCCGCTGATTGGATCTCGCAGGAGGAACCAGCGGCGCCCCCGGTATCTGTGACGTGCCAATGCCACATGCCGCCGCAGTCGCGGCCGCAAATCCGCCACGCGATACCACCCGGGGAAGAAGACTTCGCCGACCATGGCCATGCTCACGGCAGCCAGCGCCAGAGCCACAGGCGCACCCAATTCCATGGACGCCGGACCAAAACCTGCCAGAGCGGCGCCTCCGCCACCCGGACCCGCGCGACACCCTCCAGGCCAGGGCGAAGCGCTTGCGATTGCTGCTCCAGCCCCGCCTCGCCTAGGAACAGATGTTGACCGTCTTCGATCACCGATTCGCTCGTGAGCCGGCGCACCTGCACGGGCAGTTCCAGGTCTGGAAAGGCGTCGAACACCAGGGTGCCCTGCTGGGTCGGCGCCAACAGGCCGACATCCGATTCGGGCACTTTCAACACCACCCGATAGCGGTTCAGGGGGGCCAACAAGAACAGCTGCTCGCCCTGCTTCACTGCACCGCCAAGCCGCTGACTGAGATCCCCCTGCACGATCAATGCATCGAAAGGTGCTTCGAGGCGGGTACGAGACAACCGACTTCTGGTGAGCGCCAGCTCGGCGCGCGCCTCTGCAAGCTCTGCCTGACGTTCCTGCAGGTCGCCGCGATCACCCTTGGCGCGCGCCACCTGGATCTGACGCTCCAATTGGGCGACTCGACTCGACCAGCGCAACCGCTCCAGCTCGAGCTCTGCATCATCGAGGCGTCCCACCTCGCCGCCCTTGAGCACCGCGTCCCCGGCGCGCAACGGCGCCTCTTTCAAATAGCCGTCGAAAGGGGCGACCAGCGCGGTTTGCCGCGCGCCTTCCAGGCGCGCCTCGGCAACCACCTCCACCGGCGCTGGTACCAGCACCAGCAACGCGATTACACCCAACAGCAGCAAGGCCAAAAGTTTCCGGCCGAGATAACCCCGACCGAGCAGGCGATGCAGCTGCTCTCCCGCACGCTCACGAACGATCGATGGGAGCGGTCTGGCTACCCGCGCCTTGTCGCGGAGGATGGAAGCAGCGAGCGTGGCTAGCGCCTGCACGAAGGCAACCCGCTGGGATGCCGGCGCCTGCTCGGGCGGCTGTTCGATACACACCACTTCCGTCGTCCGACCACCGACCTGCAGGGGCAAGGTCAGGACCTGTATCCCCCCCACCCGCTCGGCCAGACGGTCCTGCTCATGGTGCAGAGCAGCTGCCGCTGCTTCGTCCAACGGCGGTGAGCTGAGCACCCTGCCCTGCTCGTGAGCCTCTTGCATGGCCAGGCGAATCTGCTCGGCCTGGGTTTGATGTTGCTTGAAGTCGGCGCTATTCGAAATGGCCACCAACAAGACCCGGTCACCCGCCACTCGCCCCAGGGTGACTCGATCGGCGTCGAGTACCACCGCCAGTTCGTTGACCAACGCCTGAGCCGCGTGCCGGTAGTCTTGCTGCTCGGCCACCACCGCCAGCAGGCGATGCGCGAGCAGGAGGCGATCGCGCCCCTGCTCGGCTGTCTGCAGGCGTTGACCGAGGCGCCAGGCAACCACCTGACGCACACTCAGATTCAGGCGGGAGAAGGCTGCATCGATATATTCATCGCCAACCTTGTCGAGCTGCCCGCAGAAGCACCAGGCCTCACTTCCATCCGGCGAAAACGGGAACGCCATCCGACCGGCGTTGTCCGCAAGGGGGCAGTCTTCCTCCACGGCCTGATCGGCGACCGTCAGCAAAGAGGCCGATGACTCGACGCTGTCGTGGGACAGCGGATAGACGGCCTCGGGCTGCCATTCACCTCTTTCGTCGCGCCTCAGCAGCAATGCCAGCTGCACTGCGCCGATGGCCCGAGATTCGCCCTCCAGCCAATCCTGGAGACCGGCCCACTCCTGGGAGGAAGTGGCACTCTCCTCGCGCACTCTGGCCTCCGCCGTCATCGTCTGGGACGCTCTGCGATCAGTGCTTCTCCGTGGCGATCTCTTCCGGCGCGGTCTCCAGCGACCCGAATCGTCCCTCGTATTCCTCCACCACGCGGTCGAGTAACTGCGACAAGCGTTTTGCCGCATAGGGATTGAGAATGACCCGATCGCTCAGCCGAATCGTGACCTGCTTCTGACCCGTATGCCAGGTCTGGTTGGTACCGAACAGCAGGGTCACCTCCTCGCGCGTGCTCGAGACGTTGCACACGTTGGCATAGGAGGTATTCATCTGTCGGTCATCCCAGACAATGGCAGGCGCCTTGGGATTGCCCTCTTTCTGCTGTTTTTCCGAATCTGACATGGGGGTTGCGCTCCTTTGAGAAGAGGTCATGTTAGCTCAATTCAGACGATCCCCGCTCCAACGGCGCAGCCGCTGACGCTGCAGGCGCTCCACCGCACGACCGGTACGTTGCCGCCAGTCGCGCTGCTCGCTCGAGCGGGGAGAAAAAGACCCGACACCGGCGAGTACTGCGAGCGCACCCGCTGCCTCCGGCAAGGCCGCGGCGACGCGGTCGGGCGCGGTTGCTTCTTCGCCAGCATCCGCAGACCCCTCCGTCCCACCCATCGCATCACAGGAGGGGAGTGCCACCTGGGCGGCCGGCAGCCGGTCAGGGGCTTCGTCCGCTGGCCGGCAGACCGGCTCACTCTCATCGACCACCACACCAACATCAGGACCGGCTGCAGCCGGCGGCAGCTCACCCAACCAATCACCCAGATCCCCCGCGCTCAATGACCCAGCCTCGGGCAACATGCTGGCCTTGCGCGAAGGTCGTTCGTCTTTCGCATCCGCCCGCGAGAGCTCGGCGCGCTGGCGGGCCAGAAAGTCAGCGCCCAGCGGCATCAGGCCACCAATAGGAGGGAGGGTGGGAGACAGAGGAACGGGGTCATACAAGCCCCCCTGAGTGGCGCCGGTCAGGTCGAGTAGCCCGCTGGCAGTCGATACCACAGTATCGACACGTCCGTGGAGCAGGGTGATCCGCGCATACTCGCCCTGCATCACATCTTCGTCGAGGGAGCCGAAAAAGGTATCGTGACCATAGCCACCCATCATCACGTCGTGCCCCGCCCCGCCACGCAGCGTGTCGTCGCCCCCTCGGAACAGGGGCGTGGCCTCTATCTGCATGCCAGGTCCCTGTACGCGGACTGCGCCAAAATCGCCGAGCAATGCGTCATCCCCGTCTCCGCCGATCAGCTCATCGCTCCCGTCACCGCCGAACAGCGCATCGTCACCAGCGCCGCCGGACAGTCGATCATTACCCCCGGCCCGCTCCGTTGCGGTCGATGCCTTGCGAGGCTCGAGCAGACGTCCATCAGTGAAATCCCCCGGACCGGCATTGCCGAAGTGGGCCTCCACCGGTTCGCTGCCATACTCCAGCAGCCCCGCGTCGCCGAACAGGTGGTCATTGCCGCTGCCGCCACTGATGCGGTCGTTGCCCAGTCCCCCGAAAACCTGCAAGTCGAGGCTCGAGCTGCTGCCGTCGAGCTGGTCATCGCCTTCACCCAGGTGGGAGACGAAGTAGCCGTCGCTGCCCTGCTGCAGGTCGACGCCCACCACATCGTCACCACGCCCGGTATTGACGCTGGTGGTGGTACGCACGCCGTCGGTGCGGTGGGTGGAGACCACTTGCAGCTGGTCTGCGCCCTGGGAGGTCCAGATCCAGATGCCGTCGGCCAGGTTACCGTCGGTGCCATAGCGGATATCGCCCTGGGAGAGCCCGGTGATGGCCGAATTACTGATCACGCCGTTGGCATCACCGACACTGGCTGCCTCGTCGCTCACCATCATCTTGTGGCGCCCGGCACCGAAGTCGATATCCAGATTGCCGGCGAAGGCGTCGAGATCGCCGCGCAGGAAGTCGGTATCCTGCCCGGTGCCCAGGCTGGCCAGGGACGAGGCGTAGAGCCGGTCGTCACCGTCATGCAGGAACAGCCGGGTGTTCGGCAGTACACCCTGGACATTGAACTGGTCGCGGGCGCTGCCGGTGTGTACGTCCATGCTTTCCAGGCCGCCGAAGGTGATGGCGTTGAGCAAGTGGAGGCCGGTCAGGGTGGTCTGGGTCAGGAACGCCTCGCTCTCGACGCGGTTGGCGCGATCGTCCACCAGGGCATGATCGGCGCCCGCCTGGCCGTGCAGGAACAGCGGCCCGGCGATCGGGTCGACCCGCTGGCCGTCGCTGTGCACCAGGAACTGCTCACTGCCCGAGGGGGCGCTGGCCAGTCCGTTGTCCACCAACAGGCGCCACACCTCGGGCTGGAAGTCGCCGAGGGTGAACCGGCCGCTCTCGCCGCTGCGCTCGAAGAAGGGCCTGGGCTCTGCCTGGTCCGGGTTGATGCCCAGGTTGTAACGGTCGTTGAGCATCGCCACCAGGGCCTCGAGATCCGCCGGGTCGGCCGGGTCGAAGTCGTGATCCAGGCCCAGTACCTGGCGCACGTCCGCCGGGTAGTCGGCGTAGTGTTCGCTGCCATCCAGGGTGTTGTACTCATCCTTCAACATGCCCCAAATCAGGTCGTTGCGACCGCTCAGGTAGCTGTCCAGTTCATCGTCGGAGATGCCAACAGGAATGCGGTCGGCCGCATCGGCCAGGCCGTTGAAGCGATCCACCAGGGCGCGCTTGTCGGCCGCCGACTGTTGGTCAAAGTCATGTCCCAGATCGAGCCACTGGCCCACCAGGGCCGGCTCCGAGGACCAGGCACCGCTGTCGCCCAGCCGGTTCACGTTGAACCGCACCTGGGACATGATATGGGCGTTGTAATCCTCTGCATCCAGTGCCGGTCGGCTCTGCAGGCTGGCGATATCCAGGTCCAGCCCCTGCTCACGGTTGAGCCCGTCCATCAGCGCCGCGACGTCATCCAGATTGTCCGGATCGAAACTGCGCGGATCACCAGTGCCATCCTGCAGCCCCAGCAGCTGCCCCAGCTCCGGCAGGTGCCGCTCCAGGGACTCGTAGTAGCTATCCGCGGTGTCGCCATAGAGGTGCAGCGGGCCGGTGGTGGCCTTGACCCGGAAGATGTCGTCTCCGCCGTTACCAAAGACACGGGTGATCGCGCGATCGGCCGTCTGCTGTACGGTGAAATCATCCTGGCCCTGGGCAAGCTGCAGCTCGATATCGCTGAAACCACTGTAGAACAACCCGCTGGCCGAACCTAGCCGCCCGGCGACGTCGTAGGTCTTGACCTGCTTGACGTCGACCCCGGTGACAAAGCCCTCCGGCACATCGATAGTGATGTCGCGGGTGGCGTAGATCAGGATCTCGCCGGTATCCGGATCGACCTTCACCTCGGCCATGTCGGTGTCGACGTCCCTGGTGTCGTTGCCCGCTGCCTCGGCGCCGATACGGTAGCCTTCCGGGATCACCACCTGGCGGGTCTCGCTGCCCTGCAGGGCGGCCAGGGCATCGGCCAGCTCCGGCTCGACGATGGCGCTTCGACTGTTGATCAGGTTGGCCAGTGCCTTGCCCACCTCGGCCGTCCCCATCCAGGCGGGGATGGCACCCACCAGCGCGTCGTTGTCGGTACTCACCTTGATGGTGCGCACCTGCTGCCGGTAGAGCCCCTCGTCACTGGTGCTGGCCACACCCTCGGTGTTGTCGATAATCAGCCGGTCGGTGCCATCTTGGGTCGAGCCGTCGCGGAAGATGATCGGCCCCTGGATGGCATCCAGGCCCCGGCTAGAAGGCATGTGAATCGGCACGATCGACTCGGGCTGGGTCACCACCACCGGCACCACCAGATCTGGCTGGGGCGTACGCACCTCTATGGTACGGTACTGCGCCGGCTCGTCGTGACGTACCCAGTAGGGGAAGTGCTTGATGCCAAGGTACGGAATACTCCAGCGGAACTTCTGCTCGTACCAGCTGTAGGCAGGACGCACCATCACCTGCTGGAACTCCACCAGGTCGGGCTGCGGGATGCGCTTGACCTGGGTGCGCTTGAACTCAGGAATCTCGACATCGAAGTCGCGGGCCGGGCCACCGACGTAGACGGTATCGTCGCCGGCGCCGGTATCTATGATGATCTCCTGGCCATCCAGCGAGCCGTAGAAGTAGACCACGTCATCGCCACCGCCGGTCAGCAACTGCAGCCGCTCCACCCCCTCGATGGTGGGGATGTTGAGGCCGGCGCCGTAGATGCGCTGCACCTCCTTGCCGTTCACCCTCTCGGTGAAGACATAGAATGTGTCGCTGATCTCGGTGCCAACCACCACCACGGTATCGAAACCTGCACCGCCGAAGATATTGACCGGTGCGTTCTTGACGTAGACCAGCTTGTCCTCGCCACCCTCCTCGCTGATGACATTGACCTCGTCATCCGGCGGCAGGTTGTCAGGGTTGAGATTCGGCGTGGTCAGCAGCGCCTTGATGTAGAAAATATCATCGTCTTCCTGGCCGTAGAGGAAGATCTCGGCGATGTTGTGGTTGACCTCGAAGTAGTCGTCACCGGTACCGCCGTAGAAGTGGCCCGGGTAGCTGACGCCGTTGGTAATGCGCTTGACCGCGGTGATGTTGCCAAACTTCGGATCGTTGACCACCTGGGTCTCGAGCACGTTGCCGATGAAGAAGCGGTCATCGCCGCTGTCGCCATAGACCTCCAGCTCGGTGCTGGAGTCATCCACCAGGAACAGGTCATCGCCGCCGCGACCGTGGGTGGTGAACAGCTCGGCGGTGAGGTAGTTGACGGTCTGCGTGGAGACGTTGGCGGTGCTGGTGTCGCGCACGATCACCTCGGTCCCGTAGTCGGTGACCGGGGCGAAGATCGAGTCGGCGCCCTGGTCGCCCGGGCGCGGTGTCAGCCGCTCGACGATCTGCTTGTCGAAGTGGAAGACATCGTCCTCGTTGGTGCCGCGCACCAGCAGGCTGTCGAAGCCGGTGTTGCCGGTGTCGCGCACGTCGATGAAGGAGTCGAACTCGCCGCCGCTGGTGCTGGAGAGCTGGATGTCGTAGCTGTCGCCGGCCTGGCTGCCGTCGAGGATGGCGTTGGCGGTGAAATCGTGGATGAAGAAGTGGTTGACGCTGAAGGTGCCAGCGCTGTCGGGCACCGCCTCGCCATCCACGTCGGTGGCGGTAAGAATGAACTCGCTAAAGATACCGGTGACATCCTCGCTCTCGCTGAGCCATACGCCGCGCTGAATCACCGGCTCGTCGACGCTACCGATGTTGATGCCGCGATTGAGTTCATCAACCTTGAACAGGCTGTCGCTGAGTTCGAAGTTGGCGTCCCGGATCTCGACCAGGGTATCGCTACCGCCGCCGCTGTTGGCGAAGGTATCGACGCCGCGGCCGCCGGTGACCGTGTCATCGTCGGCACCGCCATCCAGATGGTCGACGAAGGGCGAACCCGCCAGGGTGTCCTCGCCAGCGCCACCCTCGAAGACGATGCGTTTCAACAGGTCATTGCCGACCTGGGAGGCATCCAGCCGGTCGGCTCCACCCTGGGTGCTGATCTGCAGCTCGTCGTGCAGTCGGTTGCTGTTGCTGATGGAGAAGGCGACACCGTCGCGCTGGCTGATCAGCACCGCACTGTCGGTGGTGGAGACCTGGAACTCGTCCTCGCCGCTGCTGCCGAACAGGTGCAGTCGGTCCTGCTGTGAGTCCAGCCCGTAACGCGGCGCGATGAACTCCTCCAGCCCCAGGCGTTTGCCATTGGCATCGAAGGCCTCAGTCACTTCGCGGTGGCTGCGCTGCTCGGTACGGGTCTCGAAGGCCTCGAAGTCGTAGTCCGCCTCGTTGGACGGATCGGCGCCGTCGCGGCGCTGCACATAGATGCTGCCCAGGGTCGAGTGGGTCACCTGAACCAGGTCGAGATCGCCGTCGCTGAGTATCTGGTAAGCGACATCGTCGCCGTCCGAGCCGTCCTTCGCCACCTGGCGGTAGAACTGCTGGCTGCGGGCCTGGCCGGTGGCCGTATCGTAGGGTTCGCTGGCGCGGAACACCCGTGGCGTGGTCACCGTCAGCACCGCCGGGAGGCCGGCGGCATCGAGATTACCGAAGTCCTCGAACACCCCGTCCTGGGTGATCAGGGCGGTATCCAGTATCTCGCCGGTGCCGAAGTCGACATCCACCTGGCTGACGCTGGTGCCGGAGAGATCCTGCACCGCGAGGCTGTCGCCACCCTCCTTGAGGTCGACGAAGACCCGCTCGAACTGCTCCAGGGTCATGTTGGCGCCGTTGAAGCCGAACACCACGTCCAGACCCGACGCGCCGAGGGTACCGCTGTCGGCATCCCTGGAGGTCAGGGCGTAGGCCTCGAAGCTGTCCTGCTCGCTGCCGGAGGTGTCGGTTCCGCCCTGCACCACCGCATCGCTGCCGTCACCCTGGGTCCATTGGATGTTGTCGTTACCGCTGCCGCCGTAGACCGAATCGACGCCTGCGCCACCTACCAGCACGTCGGCGCCGACTTCGCCGTAGAGCCGATCGAGGCCATCCTGGCCCAGCAGCGTGTCGGCGTCGTCGCCGCCATGCAGCACGTCGTTACCATCACCCCCTTCGATGCGATCCTGGCCGCCATCGCCCCATACGTTATCGTTGCCCTTGCCGGCGAGGATGTAGTCGCGATGGCCACCGCCGTGGATCTGATCATCGCCGTCGCCGGCATCCACCTGGTCGAGGCCGTCATCGGCCCAGATGGCGTCGGCTCCGCCGCCGGTGATGATGATGTCGTTGCCGGAGCCGCCATAGACGGTATCGGCGCCATCGGCGGTCTCGATGGTGTCGTCGTCGTCACCACCCCGGATGATGCGCGTCTGCCCGGCGCTGTTGGCCAGCACCCGGATGATGTCATCGCCCTTGCCGGTCGAGAGATCGAGATTTTCCGTCACCGCCTCGCCGATGAAGAACTCGTCGGCATGATCGGTACCCGCGGTGATGATACGGCTCACCTGGCTGAGTTCGAAGTCCTCGCTGACGCCGCGCGAGGTGACCCGCAGCACATCCCGCGGCGCCCCCGAAGTGGGATTCTCGACGTGCACCACGTCGACCTTGTAGCGCATGGCGCGCTCGCCTACCTGCTCATCGCTGACCGAGCTGTCCGGGATGTACTTCAGCGTCAAGGTGCCGTTGTTGAGCTGGGCGATGTCCGCTGCCGGATCGGGACAGTCGTGGCTGAAGTCGGCCAGGATCTCGTCGACGAAGCGCTTGCGTGCCTCGAAAATGGTGATGGTACCGAACAGACCGGTATCGACGCCGACCCAGAAAAAGGCCTCCAGGAAGGCGCGCACCACGCCGTGCATGTCGAACAGGCACAGCGGGCTCTGGTCGAGGCGGGTAAGGATCTCGTCGACCCGCAGCTTGTTGTCGTACTGTGCCTCCACCAGCGTGCCCCGGCCGGTGCCCTCGTTGGCAATGTCGTTGAGATCGAAATTGACCACCGTCTGGATGCCACCCTCGACGCCCGCCTCCACCAGGCCGCCGACGCCCACCGAGGCACCGGCCTTGATGCCGGCGGTCAGTACCACCTCGGGCTGGTCGACCACGCTGCCGTTGTCGAGCTGCGACTGTCTGTAGATGCCGGCCCGGTTGCCAGAGCTGTCGACCACCTGGTCGTCGACGAAGAAGCCGTTGAAGATCAGGGTCGGATCACCGAACCCGCCCTCCATGAAGGCGCGCACGCCGGTGGTGTCGAAGCCGAAGGCGAAGAAGGCCTCCGCCTTCACCAGGCCACCGATGCGGGCATTCAGACCGGGGAAGATGGGGAACGACTTGCTGTAGTCGAACAACAGCGTCAGGTCCGGCATGTCGTAGAGGAAGAGGTCCACGTCCCTGCCCAGGAGCAGCTTGACCGCATCGGTGGGATTGGTCAGCAGCGGAAAGCTGAAACCGCCCTCGCCGACAAGGAAGTTGTCCCGCAGCCCTTTCGCCTTGTCGCGCTGCTGGGTCGAGCCCGAGCCGGAGCCGCTGCTGCCGCTTCCCGTACCGGTGCTGCTACCGCCGCTTCCACCAGTACCCGAGCTGCCCGAGGTTCTACTGCTGGAGGCGCTGTCCAGGCTACCCGCAGTACCCTGGCGCGCAGAGCCAGCCTCGGGGTTGTCGGGGTCAGCGGTATTGATGTCGAAGGTGCCAAAGTTGATGAACAGGCCGCCATCGGGCATGTCGGCGATGGCCTGAATGAAGGCATCCAGCTTGATCACCGCGTCGATGAACTGGACCATCGGCTTGTACTTGGTATTGCCCAGGGTCAGCTTGGCCAGCTCCAGCAGGGTGGTGGCGGGCGAGCCCAGCTGTTTCAGGAAACCGATCTCCCTCTGCAGCAGCTCGATCACCGGCCGCACCGGCTCGATGATCTGGTTGACCTGGTCCACCACTGGCCCCATGAAGCCGGAAATGAAGCTGCCGGCATCCAGGGTCACGTCCTCGAACACCAGAGCCGGTGTGCCGCCGAACGAGGCGCTGCTGCCGCCGGTGCCGAAGCTGGCCTCGGCAAACTGCTGGTCGTAGTGGATGGTGGTGTCGATCTGCGGGAACTCCAGCCCGTTGCTCACCGGCATGTCCAGGGCGGCGTAGAGATCGGCATTGGCATAGGCGCTGAGACGCGCCTCCAGGCCGAGCGAGTCACCCAGGCCGAAGCGGCCATTGCCGTCGCCATCGGTGAGATCCACCTCGAACTCGCCGAACAGGCCGCTCGCGCCGTCATCGTCATCGGCATCGATCAGCTGGGCGCGCAGGAAGCCAAGGGTGGTTTCGAACGAGGTACCGCTCTGCAACTGGGCGTCCAGGTTGAGGGCGAACTCGGCACCGCTGTCGGTAGCGCCGCTGGTATCCAGGTAGACGCCGTCGCTGGCGGACAGGCCGAAGCCGAGGCCGAAGACGTAGTCCATGCTGATGTCCAGGCCGCCCTCGGTCTCCAGATTGAAGCCGGGCAGCGCGGCGCCGAAGGTGAGCGGCACCGTGCGGGTGTCGAAGACATCGCCGGCCAGTATCAGGTTGAAGCCGACCGCCTCGGCGGAGACGGTGAGGCCGATCTCGCTGGCGCTGGTGATGTCGGCGTAGACCAGGTCGCCGGTGGCGTCGCGAATCGGCCGACCGCTGTCATCTACCAGCAGGCGTTGCAGATCGAGATTGAGCCCACTGGGTCCGAAGGCGGCGTAGAGCGCCTCGCGGATCAGGTCAATGGTGCTCTTGCCGGCCTGGCCGCCCTCCTGCAGCGTCTTGCCCAGTCCGTTGAGATAGGTGCTTCCGGACTTGTCGCCCAGCAGCGCATCGCGCAGGGTGCCGACGAAATCGCCGGCGTCCTGGATGGCGTCGCCCACCAGGGGCAGGTCGAGGGC